>JAICKT010000026.1 GCA_025927795.1 Parafilimonas sp.
GTTAGTTGAAAAGCAAATAAGCCAATCGTTATAATGATGATTTTTTTCAATTGATATGAATAAAGTTTTTTCGCTTTAATTAGTTTACAAATTATTACTTTTCTGCATACGCACAATGTTACAAGTAAAATGAAGCTTATTACTGGAGAAAGTATTATTATCTCCAACAAAAAAAGTTTACGAAACAAAGGAAGAATGTCTTTCGGAAATTTCAAAAACTAACGAGGGACTGCTATTTTTTATGCAAATGGTTGATCCAGACAAAAATAAGATATATCCAGACTGCCCATTATTAATATCCGTGCAACTTTCTGTACGATAAGGTTGGTTTAGTCTTGTGAGTAGCCGCAATCCTGCGTTAAAATAATTAAAAGCGCAGCCAATCGCAACCAACACCCATAAGCTAAATTGAAGATGCAGCCTCGACAAAAAAATTTCACACATTAAGAGGTTTTTGATAATTTTCAATAAGTGAAAAAAATAAACGCTGAAAATAAAAGACCGGCAGCAATTACAACACTGTGCATATTGAGTTTTATCGGGATCATATTATTTATTGCCCGTGATATTATTTCGTATTTTGAGTATAAAGCGATGCGAGCTCTTAATGAAAAAAGCTTTTTGACAGGAATTGTTATAAACCTGGGTGTACTTATCGGGGTATTTTTTATGTGGAAATTAAAGAAAGTTGGATTTTATATTTATACGATTTTTCAAATTATCTGGATAACCCTTCCTTTTTTGGTACAAGCAATATATAACGCTTATTGGGGTGATACATATTTTGGATTACTTATTTTGCCAGTCTTTTTCAGTACAATAACTTTTATTACTCTTTTTGCAGTTAATTTAAAATATATGGTTAACTGATTAATGTACGGTTTGCATATATCAACCCTAAAATACCCTAATTACTTTGCTTTCCTTTTTGAATTTTTAATTTTTACTTTGCAATTATGATTGCGATTGATAATAAATTAGTGAGCGATGAAATTGTGCAGAAGCAATTTGTGTGCGATTTAAATAAATGTAAAGGTGGTTGTTGTGAAGATGGCGATGCCGGAGCTCCACTTAACTTAGATGAACTTGACGAACTGATTCATAACTATGAAGCCGTAAAACCTTATTTAACGGAAGCAGGTATTAAGGCAATTGGACAGCATGGAAAATATACTTATGATAAAGAGTTTGGATGGGTTACGCCAACAATTAAAGGCGAAATGTGTGCTTATGGTTTCAGAGATGAAAAAGGCATAATAAAATGCGGCATTGAAAAAGCATACAACGAAGGAAAAATAAAATGGAAAAAACCTATCAGTTGTCATTTGTTTCCTATTCGTGTAAATAAGAGCAAAGAAGATAAAGACCTTGAATATTTAAATTATGAACCGCGACAGGATTTATGCAGTGCAGCTTGTAAATTAGGTAAGCGCTTAAAAGTTCCGGTGTATGTTTTTTTGAAGGAAGCTATTATTCGCAAATATGGAGAAGAGTTTTATAATACTTTAGAAGCGACTGCGAAGTATGTCGAGGGCAAATAATATATTACTTAGGCTAAAGCCATAATTACTGTTGATTTTATTAACCCAAGACTTAAGTCTTGGGTTAGAGAAAAAGCTTAACGGCTTTAGCCTGAGTGGAGATTAAAATATTTTAAGTTCTATTATTTATGGTGAATTATATTCAACAGATGAGCGGCTGCCGGATTGAAGCGATTACCCCGCTGAAGCCCCTCCAACTCCCCCTAAAGGTGGAGAGTTAGCGGCGCGGGTTTTGTGGCGGAGTAAAAGCGTAAAGCCGGAACTACAGTTGAATAAAGTATCAAAAGATGAGAGCCCCAAATAAAAATTAGAAATAAGAAATTGGAAATAAGGAAGATTTAGAACATTTAATAATAAAAACAGTAAGAAATAAATACGTTGCTAAAAAAGTCCCTCTCCACCGGAGAGGGATTTAGGGAGAGGCTTTTTATGACAAATCAAGCATCAATATTTAAAGCGAAAAGCACGGTGAAAGCTGCGGACATGGAGCACCGCAGAAAAATAAATTTTAATATAGACAGATACAATGCTGTTGTGCCTGCGGGTAAAGCGCAGTTTGATGATTTGATGGCGGCGCGTGAGCTTGCAAAAAATACAAAGTGGAATGCGATTGAACATTTGGATGTGATGTTAGAGCAGTTTGAGAAAAATATTTCGGCGCGTGGTGCAAAAGTTATTTGGGCAGAATCTGCAGAAGAAGCACTGAACGAAATTGGAAAAATTTGCAAAGCAAAAGGGTGCAAAACGCTGGTGAAGAGCAAGAGTATGGTAACGGAAGAAATTCATTTGAATAAATTTTTGGAAGCGCAGGGAATTGAAAGTATTGAAACAGATTTGGGCGAATATATTCAGCAGTTGGATGGTGAGCCGCCGTATCATATTGTAACGCCGGCGATGCATAAAAGCAAAGAAGATGTTGCAAAATTGTTTGCAGAAAAATTAGGTGTGCCGGATGGTTTATCGCCAACACAACTAACATTAGTGGCAAGAGAAAAGCTGCGTGAAAAATATGTGCAGGCAGAAGTTGGAATAACCGGCGCCAATTTTATAATTGCTGATACAGGTTCGATTTCTGTAACGGAAAATGAAGGCAACGGAAGACTGAGCAGTGCATTTCCAAAAACACATATTGTAGTTACAGGTATTGAAAAAATAATTCCATCGTTAAAAGATTTGAGTTTGTTTTTGCCTTTGTTGGCAACGTTTGGAACGGGTCAGCAACTTACAGTTTACAATACAATTATTTCAGGTCCAAAACAAAAAAATGAAGTTGATGGACCGGAAGAGATGTATGTGATTTTGCTTGATAACGGAAGAACAAATTTATTGGCGAATGCAAAAACACGTGAAGCTTTGTATTGCATTCGTTGCGGCGCTTGTTTAAATGCTTGTCCGGTGTATAAAAATATTGGCGGTCATAGTTACAACACAACGTACAGCGGACCGATTGGCAGTGTAATTACTCCGCATTTAAAAAATCTGAAAGAATATAAACACTTAAGTTATGCATCATCGTTGTGCGGTAATTGTACGGAAGTTTGCCCGGTGAGAATAAATCTTCATGAATTGTTATTAGAAAATCGTTACGAAGCTGTAAGTGAAGGTGACAGTTCTGTATCCGAACGTGTGGCATGGAAAGTTTGGAAGACTGCAAGCTTGCACAGAAGCATGATGAATATGAGTAATGGAAAAATGAAAAATAAAATAGTGAATTCTTTATTTAAAGGATGGACGAAACACAGAGCAAACTTAGATTTCAGCCAAAAAACTTTTAATGAAATGTGGAAAGAGAGAGAAATAAGAAACAATAAATGAGAAGTATGAAGTAAGAATGTTTCCACTAATAATTTCCTTACGACAAATAAATACTTCATCAATTTACTTATAACAAGCAGTTAGTTTTGGTTCGCCTTCTCGTTTCTACGGGAGGGCACTCCAAACTATCAAAAAATTACGCTGCTTAATTTCTACTATAAGATTAAATTTTTAAGTGCAGATGTAAACAGGCACTATATTAATTGTGAGTTTATAAATTAGTGTGTTGTTTGAGCAAAGTATGTTTTGTGGCTGCAGTATAAATTTCTTTGATTGCTTCAATCACTGTTGCAGGGTCTTCAACATGAATATTGTGACCACTGTTCATATCAATAACATGTTTGCTGTTTGAAGACAGATGCGCCAATTCTTTCTGCACCTGCAGTCTTTCATTTTCAAGTTGCAAAGAATCGGCTCTTCCATCAAACCCACCTTTGCCGCGTGTAAGTACAATCAACGGCATATTGCCAAGCATATAAGAAGGTTCACTTTTATGCTTATATAAATCCGATACATCTTCCGGTGACCAATCCATTTCTGCCTGAACAGTTTTTATAAACTGAGGTTGTGATTGCGCCCACATCTGCATTTTTTGAATGCTGTCGGGAAGTTTAAGAAACAGTGGATCAATCTCTGTATTTATCATTGTTTGTTCATTTGATGTGTCAGGTTGGGGTGTAAAATTTGTTTGCACTTCAGGCGCAATTCTTCCTTTTGCAAAATTGCGAATCAACTGAGGCGTATCGCCCCCCATAAAAATTTTTTGATTCTCCTGAACAGCTTCAACCAAAACCATTCCCACAACTTCTTTCGCATAATATCTTGCAAAAGCACGAACAAGAAAACCACCGAACGATTGCCCAACCAAAATATAAGGAGGGTGAATACCTGCATTGTTTAACGCTGTGTGCAATTCAAAACAAATTTGTTTGCTTGTTCTTGGTATCGGACCAAGCTCGCTCCAAGCATAACCAGCTCTATCGTACGAAACTGTTTTTGTAAACTTTGCAACTTCTGGTTGCACCAATGTCCATATAAAAGAGAAATCACCGCTGCCGTTTTCAAAAATTACTGTTGGAGATCCTTTGCCTTGTATGTTTAAATGAAGTTTATGTCCGCCAGCATCAACCAATATACCGGGCATTGAATCACCAAGCTTAGGAGTTTGGTTTTGCGAAAAAGTAGGCCGCGCAAAAAGAAGAGCAATTATTAGCAGAAGGTTTTTAGATTTCATTGATTTAAAATTTCAACATCTTCATGTTTATATTAGCTGAATTATTTTTTTTGTGATTGCCATTTCTGCAGCAGTATTCTCCATTTAATTGCCGCCGTTTCTGTTTGTATCAATTTGCCGTTTTGATAAACCTCGATTAATTCATTTGGCATATTTTGCCGCAGCCAGTTTAAAGCAGGTTGTAAGAAAGGTTTATAAGAAATATTTGTTGAATCAGGAACATAAACCGTTTCCTTTATAAGACCTGCAGCGTTAAAAACAAATGTTGTTTTTCCTTTCCATCCGGGAAAGCCGATGGGTTTTGTAAAATCATTTTGCTCATTGAATGTAACTGTCCAAATGCTATCGTGAAACGTGTAGTTTATAATTTTTATGTCAGGATGCATTGGTCCATCCCAGTTTTGAAATGATTGTAATGCCTGCGATTTATTTTTACCGCTTCCTTCCTTATTCATAAAAAATGAGTGAAAATTATTAGCCATGTATTTTGATTTTTCAGTGGTATCTGAAGCATTTAAATAAAAAGTAATTTCCTTTAGCTGCATATTGTTAGTGCATGTATTAGCGGGCACCCAGGCCAAAAGCCAAAAAAGAAGAAAACTATTTTTCATTACTGCAAGATTAAATGTGAACAAAGATTTTCAATTGGTGAGAATTGATTTTTCTCTGTACAAAACGTTAAACGATTGAATGCGGATTTTTTGTAACCATTCTTACAAATTATCAGCCGCTAATCACTTTATTAACGTGAAGTGGCTTGTTGGTTTTAATTTATGAACAAAAGCAGGTTATGTACTTACGGAGCGAGTTTTTTATTATGAAAAGTTTCCCTGATTTTAATCAATCATGTTTTGATATTTCCGAATACAATAAAACTTTTGAAAGAAAAAATGTAATCATACACGCTTCGGCAAAAGATGTTTGTTATGCTGAACATTGGGGACCGCTTTCAATAAAGTGTACAGTAAAAGGTGTTGAACATTATCAATGTAATAACAGGTTTTACAGTGTTGATAAAGATGCTTACCTGATTTTTAATCATGGACAATATTATTCAAGCTATATTTATTCTGATGCAGAAACAGAATCTTTTACCGTAAACTTCTCTTCACAATTTCAGCAATCTGTATTGCAAGGTTTAACAAACAGAATTGACGAATCCTACAACATTAAAAGTTTTGAATGCATTGAGAAATTATATAAATATGATAAAGCGATAACACCGCTGCTGAAAAAATTATACTGGGCATCTGTTGTTAAAGATCCGGATGTTGAATTTATTACCGAAGTATATTATAGCCTGTTAGAGAATTTGTTTTTGCAGCAGGCAAAACTTAAACATGAGATCAGGAAAATAAAAGCAGTAAAGTATTCAACACAGGTAGAATTATATAAACGTTTGAACTACGCAAAAGATTTTATTCACTCATGTTATATGAAAGAAATAAGCCTGAATGATATTGCTTCTGTGGCTTGTTTAAACACTGCATATTTTTTGAGAGAATTTAAAAAATATTTTGGATTAACTCCTCATCAATACACTACGCAACGGCGATTAAATGCAGCCAGGTATTTATTAAAAACAACTTCTAAGAGCATTGCAGAAATATGTTTTGAAGTTGGTTATAGCGACGTTACTTCATTCAATAAATTATTTAAAAAAACTTTTTTATTAACGCCTGCAGTGTATCGAATAAATAAAATAAAAAGTCATTTTTCACCAACTAATTCAATTCCACTTTAATTAAACTTGAATAAATCTTTTTAAACAAAACTTGTATATGTGTCAAATTAAAATGCTTTGTATTGTGGCAATTTTATTTTGTTGTGTGAAATCTAACGGTCAGCCTTCAAACAACACATCTTTTCAAACGGCAGATTCATCTTATTTTGCAAACGACTGGAGCAAGGCTGCAAATCTTTATAAGCAATTGTTGAAAGACACATCAACAAACAGTATAGAATGGCAACGATTAGGGTTTACTTATTACAATCTCAAACAACCTGATGACGCATTATTAAGCTATGTAAAAGCAGAAAAAAATAATCCACCTGTTGCTATGCGGCCTTATTTGTATTCAAGAATGGCAAAGGTATATGGGATAAAAAATAATAACGCAGAAGCAGTTGAATATTTGCAGAAAGCTGTTGATGCAGGATATTTTAATTTGAAAGAATTAGATACGGCAAAAGAATTTTCAGCATTTCAGAGCGATGCAAAATTTAAAGAATTAAGAACAAAAGTTTATAACACATTATATCCATGCCATACTAATGCACATGCAAGAGAATTTGATTTTTGGGCAGGTGAATGGGATGTATATGCAACCGGTACTACAACGCTTGTTGGTCATAGTGTTGTGCAAATAATTTCTGAAGGATGTGCGTTGCTTGAAAATTGGGAGGGGGGCAACAGCAGCGGCAAGAGCATCAATTTCATTGATCCAAATACAAATAAATGGAAACAATCGTGGTCGGGTTCTTATGCCAACGGTAACCAGGAATTTGTAAATGGCGAGTACAAAGACAGTGCAATGCGTTTTGAATTTGAAACAAAAGACGCACAGGGTAAAAAAATAATCGGCAGATTTATTTTTTATAATCAAGGTGCGAATCAAGTTCGTCAGTTTAATGAAACATCAAATGATGATGGCAAAACATGGACGACCAGTTACGATTTTACTTATATAAGAAAGAAATAATTAATCTTCTCAATTAATTTCTTCTGGTATAAAATAAAAAAAGAGACGACTGCCTCTTTTTGTGATCCCGTTGGGATTCGAACCCAAGACCCCAACATTAAAAGTGTTGTGCTCTACCAGCTGAGCTACGAGATCAACCGTTGAAACTATACAAATATTTTTTGGGAGTGCAAAAATAACCGAAAATGCTATTGCGTCAAACTTTAAAAAATGTTTTATACTTCTGTTCATAAACATTAAATGCACAATCTTTTTTAGTAATTAAATTTGCACAAAGAAAAGTCATGTCGTGGTTTACAGATAAAGTGATTTTGGTTACCGGCGGAACTGATGGCATCGGAAAAGCTTTGGTGAACGAATTAATGCAACAAGGTGCAAGAGTTGTTGCCTGTGGACGTAATTATGATAAGCTCTATCAATTGCAAACTATTTATGCCGGCAAACCTTTACTTGCATTGTCTGCAGATGTAAGCAATGAAAGCGATTGTAAACAGCTTGTACAACAAACTATAAAAATATATGGCAGGCTTGATGTATTAATTAATAATGCTGGCATTTCAATGCGGGCATTATTCAGCGAAACTTCTCTTGAAACTTTGCATAAAGTAATGGACACTAATTTTTGGGGAGCAGTGTATTGTACAAAATATGCACTGCCATATCTTACAAAACAAAAAGGTACAGTGGTTGGCATTTCTTCCATCGCAGGATATAGAGGTTTACCTGGGCGAAGCGGATATTCAGCTTCTAAATTTGCATTGCAGGGATGGATGGAAGCGATACGCACCGAACTTATGGATACAGGGGTAAATGTTATGTGGGTTTGTCCCGGCTTCACAAGATCTAACATAAGAAATGTGGCATTGAACAAAGACTCGCAACCGCAAGGCGAATCGCCTATGGATGAAGGCAGCTTAATGAGTCCTGAAGAATGCGCATCGCACATATTAACTGCTGTTGAAAAACGTAAACGCACATTAATACTAACAAGGCAGGGAAAAGAAACTGTTCTTATAAATCGTTTTCTGCCTTCGTTTACAGATAAATGGGTTCATAAATTTTTTTTCAAAAACGGTGTCCTTATCAAATAAAAATTAATTGCCTTTTTATTGCATTGCATGCCCATTGTAACTCTTTCAACTGATATAGGCCAGGGCGACTACGTTGTTGGCGCAATAAAAGGACAACTTTTACAAGCAGTGCCTTCTGCTTCTATAGTTGATATTACACATCAGCTTATTGCCAATAATTATTTACATGCTGCATATGTTTGCGCTAATGCTTTTGCATTTTATCCTGCAAAAACTTTTCACATAATAATTATTAATTTGTTTGATAAGCAGCCATTACATCTATTAGTTGCTCCGCATAAAGATCAAATTATTATTTGCCCTGATAATGGTATTCTTACCATGATTACAAGAGAAAAACCGAAAGAAATTTTTTCTGTTGAAATTAAAAAGTATGCACACGCTGGGGTTTTAAATTGTACTTCAACAATTGCAGAAATATTAAAAGCATTCGAAACAGGTGCATCAATAAAAGATATAGGAAAACCTTTTACTGAAATTGAAGAAAAATATCCTTTCCGCTCAACTATAGGACCTGATTGGATTGACAGCCAGATAATTTTTATTGATCAGTTTGAAAATGTTGTTATCAATTTAACCAAAAAAGAATTTGAAGAAAATTGTAAGGGCAGAAAATTTAAAATTGTATTGCCTGTGCGTAACGATGGCGGCATTGAAAACATAAGCGAAAGTTATGCATCGGTAGAACAGGGCGAAAGGCTTGCCTGGTTTAATTCTGCCGGTTATCTTGAACTTGCTATTAATAAAGGAAATCTTGCTGGTTTATTTGGCTTGCGTCGTTTTTCCGGTGGTACAACACTTAATACACTTCCGCAGAATAAATTAATGTATGAGCGTGTGAAAATTTTTTTTGAATAATATTTTATGCGCTTTCAATCATACTTTAATACCGCTATAAAAATTATTCAACTGTATGATGGTGCACTTCCACTCACTCATTTTTTAAAAAAATATTTTTCAGAAAATAAAAAGCATGGCAGTAAAGACAGGAAATTTATAACGCATGCCTGTTATAATTATTACAGACCAGGATTTGCATTGAAGAATATAAATATTGAAGAGAGATTAAAAGTTGCGATTTTTTTATGCAACTCAAGTGCAGATGAATGGAATATTATTTATGACAATAATTGGTTAGAACACTGGAATGATCAAATAAGAAAAAGAATATTTTTCATTCAATCAGCATATAATTTTTCTGTCGAAGATATTTTTCCTTTTTATAATGAAATAAGTGAAGACATAGATAAAGAAAGCTTTGCTTTATCACATCTTATTCAACCGAATGTTTTTTTAAGAATAAGAAATGATCAGCAAGATAAAATTATGTATGATTTACATCAGCATCATATTGTTTTTGAAAACATACATGATGATTGCATTGCTGTAGATAATGCAAACAGGTTAGAAGAGATAATTAACATTGATGAGGAAGCAGTAATACAGGATTATTCATCACAAAGAATAAAAGAATTTTTTGCTATTGTAAAATCCGAAATCCGAAATCCGAAATCCGAAATTTCAGTTTGGGATTGTTGCGCAGGAAGTGGTGGAAAATCAATTTTAGCTTATGATGTATTACAAGATATAGAACTTACTGTTTCTGATATTAGACCATCCATCATTCATAATCTTAAAAAAAGGTTCGAAAAAGCAGGTATAAAAAATTATAAAGCATTTGTCGCTGATATAACAAAGCATACTGCGAAAGCACTCCCTTTAGGGAGCGGAGAGGGTTTCGGTTTAATTATTTGCGACGCGCCTTGCACAGGCAGCGGAACATGGAGCCGAACACCGGAACAATTGTATTTTTTTCAATCAAAAAAGATTGAAGACTACACAACACTAGAGAAAAAAATTGTTTCCAGTGCTATAAAGTATTTAAAACAACAAGGTTATTTTTTGTATATAACCTGCTCTGTTTTTAAAGCAGAGAATGAAAGCATTATTGAATTCATCCAGAAAAAATTTCAGCTTACATTAATTAAAACAGAATTGTTGAAAGGTTACAATAAAAAAGCTGATACAATGTTTGCTGCGCTTTTCAAAAAATAATATTTGTTTATAAAATATTATTAGACAATTAATCTTTTTTTACTAATATAGTTTTTGTGTCTGACTGGTCTTTATATTGTAAAGTATAAACTCCACGAGGCAGCTTGTTTAAATCATCCAAAGTAAAATCATATACTTCGTTCTTGTCAGTAACTAATTTTCTTACAGCAACAATTTTTTTATTCTTGTTTAAAAGATTTACCCCAACATATCCATCTGTTGGTGCAACCAACTTTACATGAATAGTATTTGTAAAAGTTGTTGATGAAGTAAATAACCATTCTGCGCCATACAAATTTTCGTTTTGTTTTCGCTTTAAAATATTATAAGCCTTTTGCATGTCAGGAATACCAAAGCCATACCTGTTATCCGGTGCTTGATAACGATCTGCACTTTTATAAACTGCATCCAGGATTGTTAAATTATCAAACTCGCGAAACGCCTGCCACAAGCATGCAATTAACCCGTTAATATTTGGATTTGAAAAAGAAGTTCCGTTGCCGGAAGAAACGCCACCTGCAGTATATATAATTGTATTTAAACCAACCGATGCAATATTCGGTTTAACTTTTCCGGGGTAGCCGTAGCTGCTGAAAGAAGCGATATTTCCTGAAGTATCTGTTGCACCAACGGTGCAAACGCGCCCATCATCCGCAGGAAAAACAATGTACTTCCAGCTATTGTTGCCTTCATTGCCGGCACTGTTTGTAACAATCATTCCTTTTTTAGAGGCAAAAGTTGCAGCTCTTGAAACTATTGTCAAATTCTTATAAAATTCGCTGTACGTATGATCAAATTGCGGATCATCAAATTGATTATAACCTAATGATGAAGATATCATATCTGCACCTACACTATCAGCAAACTCTGCCGCAACAGCCCAGTTATGTTCTTCAATAGGATATTCTGAATTTACGTTTTCACTGCGCAGCAACCAGAATTTTGCACGTGGTGCAGTGCCTATCATTTTGCCTGGAACATTAGCTGCAATTATGCTTAAACAATATTCACCATGCGAATCATCTTCATTTACGCTGTTATCAAAATCAACAAAATCTTTTTCACCTAAAAATTGCTGATGTGCTCTTGCGCTATCAAATGCATTAATGGTTTGGTAATGATAAAAACCTGCATCAATTATAGCAATCGTAATGTTTTTTCCTGTGAATCCTTTATTGTGTAAAAACTCACCATTATGAATATGCACCTGGTTATAAGAATTGCCATAATTATATTTATTAGCTGTGGCTTTAGCAGATGGAACTTCTGCAGTAATGGGTGAGACAATTTCTTTAAATTTATTTGTAATGGTTTTATTTGTTGTTGAGGCCGGCGCAACTGCCTCTACTTTTTTTACAAACGAAAGTTTTTTTATTGCATTAATTGCAGATGAACTTGTTGTATAAATTAAAACCTGGTTCAACCATTTTGACTGGCTTAAATAACTAACCGAACCTTGCGCAACCACCTGCGAAATATAAGATGGATTTACAGGCAAGTCAGAACTATCTGTGCTAATATTATAAAGTGTGCGCCTGTTAATTGATTTTTGCGAAAGATATTTTGATGGCTTATTTAATTGATACGGCGAATTATTTTTATCGGAAAATTTTACAAGGTATTTTGTGTACTGACTAAACGATGTATTGAATGAAAAAAATAAAACAAGCAATAAGATTATTTTGAGTATAAAATTTTTCATCTGCAAATTTTGAATAATAAAAATAAAGGTTGATTATTAAAAATTGGTTTCTTTTATCCGCTAAGGATAGCTGAATAATTTGTTTCTATGAATGCTTTGCATTTGTAATGGAAAGCCCGAGCTACAGTTAATTAAAGTATTAAATGCTGATAACTCCAAAATTTTCTATTTAGTTTTAATAAGATTTAAAATGATGCCATAACTACCATCGGCATAACGCGCAGGTTCAGGCGTTGGCTGCCAAACCCAATGCAAAAAATTTTTATAAATTAAGCCAACACCATTTGCATAAACTTCAATTGAATAATCCCGCTGCTGATAAAATTGCGGATCGAACGGACCATCGGGAGAAGTTTCATCTTGTTGAAATACCGTAACCGAACTATCAATTATACCGGCAAGGGTTGCATATGGTGAATCAACATTTCTATACGTGTAATTCCATCCGTCAAGATATTGATAAGGCGTAGTTGCGGAGCGCGTATCAATGTATGAATTTCCCTGCCAGGTTTTGCCATCGCTTACAGGCGTTACAAGTTTAATAAAGCGAAGATTATTATCATCAACCACTTCAACATCGTTTTCAGTTGGCGTGATGTAATATGATGAAAGACTTTGCCAGGGGTTTTGTTCAAGCGTATCTGTTATAAAACGATAAACAACCCATGAATTGCGACCAGTGTTATCTGTAAAAGAACTTCCCACGCTGTCTTTAAGATGATAGCTGCTTGTTACAAGTGAAGTTCCGAAAGGAGGAATGTTTGTTGAATCAAGACGATAGATCCAAACCTTGCCACTTTGAACAGGATAATAATTTTTTGCTTTAATTGATGATGATAATATATCTGTTTTTGAGCATGCAGAAAAAATTATTATGTAAATCAAAATAATTGATGAAGAGAATTTTTTAAGTGCTTCATTAAACATAACCACCTGTAAGTAACTGAATATTTAACGTGAGACAAGAGTTTTTCTTATTTAGCTGTTCGTGTTATATTTGCAGCCCGATTTTGGCCACGTAGCTTAACTGAATAGAGTATCTGACTACGGATCAGAAGGTTGGAAAGTTCTTTTTTGATGTTGATTTTTACAAATGGCCCCGTAGCTTAACTGAATAGAGTACGTGACTACGGATCACGAGGTTCCAGGTTTGAATCCTGGCGGGGTCACTTAGTAAAGCATGGAACTCAATCTGAATAAGGGTTTCATGTTTTTTATTATTCTAAGATTTTAAAGAAAGCAATGCAGATAGATGAAAAGAAAGAAAATGATTAATAATACTGAAATGATTTATCAATCAAATGCTACCATTGCTTTAATTACTTTATGTTTTGGATTTAGCCAGTAATTAAATTTCTCACTGCTTACATTATTAAATTCGGTTCTGTGTGTGATGTAATTGCCTGCTTTAATTAAACCTTGTTTTAAGCTGCTGATTACGGTATTAAAATCTTCTCTTGTTGCATTACGGCTGCTCATTAATGTGCTTTCGCGTTTATGAAATTCAGGATGGTTGAAATGAAAATCTTCTTTTTGCAATCCTACTAAAATATATTTTCCACCGTGAGCAAGATAATTTATGCCGTTGTTAATAGCCTGTAAATTTCCTGTTGCATCAAAAACAATGGTGGGCATATCATTATTTGTAATTTTCTGTAAACTCTTCAAAGCATCTTCATGCAAAGGATTAATTGTATAACGAACATTTAAATTTTTTTCACAAAACTGTAGTCTGTCAATATTTGTATCCATTGCAATTACTTCAGCGCCCGCAATGCGTGCAAATTCAATTATACCCATTCCAATTGGACCTGTACCAACAACCAAAACAAATTCGCCATTTTCAATTTGTGCGCGATGCACCGCATGTGCGCCAATAGCAAGTGGCTCAGTTAATGCAAGTTCATCAAGACTCAGCCCTTCACTTTTAACGAGCTTATCATCCGGAACCAAAATATATTCCCGCAGCCCGCCATCAATATGCACTCCGAAAACATTTATATTAACACAGCAATTGGGTTTATTTCTTCTGCATGCAATGCATTTACCACAATTAAAATATGGAATGATAGTTACTGATTCACCTTTATAAAAACCTGAAGAGGCATCCGTTTTTTCAATTACCGCAGATAATTCGTGACCCAGTATGCGCGGATATTTAAAGTAAGGCTGTGTGCCTTCATAAGCATGAAGATCAGTACCGCAAATACCTACACGTTTTACTTTTAATAAAGTAAAACCCTGTCTTGGTTCGGGAATTGTTTCTTCACTAAAAGAAAACTTACCTGGTTCTATGCAAAAAAGTGCCACTTTAAAATTCGTTTGAGATTGATTGAAGATAACATAAAAATTCAGCAACCATATTTTGCTTCCGGTTATAAACATTGTTCTTTCATGCAGTTTTGCCGGCTGAATATATGTACGTGTTTAATTAGGTTTTTCAACTAAATCTTCATCAATCAAATAAGCAGCAATATTATCTAACAAAGGCGTTGCCTTCGATTCATTAATCTTAATTATAAATGAATTTATATTCATTGATGGAAAAGTTAGAATACGTTTTTTCCCAACTGTATTTCCGTTTAGTTCATTTACAATTTTATTGTCCGACATGAACTGAACTGTAAATGATTTTATTTTTTGACCTGATGCAATATCTTCATTCAAAACAATACAATTAATTTTTTGTGACTGATGCAAATCAATTTTATATAGCGTTGATGCCGCAGTAAATTTTTTATTGGTGACAGGTCTTCCAAAACTTTCATCTCTCAGTTTTTTAAATCCAACTAAGGCTGCTGAATCATGCGCATCAATTAAGCCTTCTTTGTCTGGCGGAACATTCAATAATAAATTCGAGCCTCTTCCAACTGACTTCAAATACAACGTAAACAATTGCTCCGGTGTTTTTACTTTATCATCTTCTTCTTTATGATAAAACCAACCCGGTCTTATACTTACATCACATTCTGCCGGAATCCAGTTTTTGCCATTTACATTTCCATGGTTTAATGTATCAGTTGAAGGCGCACCTGCTCCTCTTGAAAAACCTGCGGTATCTAATAAATCCCAATTAGGATCACCTGCAATACCATTTTCATTTCCTACCCAACGCGCATCAGGACCAATATCACTAAACACAATTGTGTTTGGTGCAACGGTTCTCATAGTTTTTTCAAAGCGGTTCCAATCGTAAACCTGTTTCTTTCCATTCGGTCCTTCACCATTTGCGCCATCCCACCAAAACTCGAAAAAAGGTCCATAGTTTTTTACTACTTCTTTCATCATGTTTATAAAAACATCATTGTATTCCGGTGTTCCGTATTTCGGATGATTTCTATCCCATGGCGATAAATACACGCCCATCTTCAAGCCATATTTTTTGCAGCTATCACTTAATTCGCGCAGCACATCACCTTTGCCATTTCTCCACTTGCTTTGTGCAACGGTGTGTGTTGAATATTTACTCGGCCACAAACAAAATCCGTCATGATGTTTCGCTGTAATGATGATACCTTTTGCGCCGGCAGCTTTTGCAATACGGCACCATTGCCCGCAATCTAAATTTGTTGGATTAAAAACATCTTCAGGTTCCGTGCCTTTGCCCCACTCTAAATCTGTAAATGTGTTCGGACCAAAATGCGCGAACAAATAAAAATCCATTTTTTGCCATGCCAATTGCTGTTTAGATGGCACAGGTTTATTTACAGCAACTTTTTGAGCTTGAATTAAGCAGCAGGAAAAAAGAAAAATAATTGCGATTAAATTTTTCATTGGTTATCTGATTAATAAAATTGTTTTTTATGAAGTTCTATGTTGCTATTTATAATGTTCAGCTTAGAACCGAAGCAATAAAATTAATGATGATGAAGTTAGCAACTAAAACAAAAAATTTCGATTATGGTAAACTCAATGCAAATGCTGTGATGAATTAATTTATTTTTTTGGGCTCTCATCTTACTGCAATTAGTATAAAAGGCAAACATCATGTACAAAAAATGGCGAATAAAGAACTGAATGTCAACCTCCGGTCAGTAAAAGCAGGCGGGTAATTTATTTTACCACTGTCGGAATGGTAAAGCCCCATGTGCCAAGCTGTTGGTATTGCTTTTATAAAAGCTTTTTAAGAACTGTGCACTGCCGGTGGTATGCTGCCACGGCGTTTTAAAAAGATTATCGCGCAACTGGCGAAGGTTTTCGCTTTGGCGGCTTAATAGCGCCTGGCTGGTTTCGTGCGTTTGGGTAGTATCACCGCAGCCGCATCATCTGGCAGCACAATATTTTGCTGGGTAAGAAATGCGGTGAGCGGGCTATCTGCACCAAGATCGGTGCTTCGCTGAATAATGTTTTGCAGCAGCGTAAGCTGGCTGGTAAAGTCTTCGGGATAAGACGTGCCATATGATTTTTAATTTAATGACAAGGTTAAAAGGGCACGTATTAGTTTAGGCTTTGCAGTTGGTATAGACAAATCAAATATAGATATTTATTGATAAAATTTTGCAGCGGCAATATTTTAAAACATAAAAAAAAGCGAAGGCTTGCAAAAAGCAAGCCCACGCTTATGGAAAGATAAAGCTTATACGGTACGGATTTTTATTGTTTTAATAACTTAATTGTTTTAATTGTTTTTGTATTTGTATTAATTGCAACTACTGTGTAAACGCCCGGGGCTAAATTACCATTAGTAACAATTTTGAGTGAATTGATGCCCTGATGCATTGAACCAAATGTATTGCTGTAAACAATTTTTCCTGTGGCATCATACACCATTACCTGTACTTTACTGTTGTTCTGTGATGGAACATTCAGATTAAAGTAATCATGGAACGGATTAGGAAATGCTTTGATTTCATCGCCATTAATTTTTGAAGCTGTAGCATCAGAAGAATTTGTTACAGATGAAACAATTGTTTGTAACAGTCCGGCACCACCTGCAGGTAATGCTGGTATTACACCTGAAGCAGAAGGTGTGTAACCTTTTATAATCAACGCACCAATCAATCCAAATTGTGATTGCGGTGTACCCGGTGCTACACTAATGGTAACGTTACCGTAGCTATCTGGTGTAACACCGTAAATAGTTTGAGTGCCGTTTACATTTAATGAAGCATTAAGTATGGTTGTAACACCATTTATTACATAGGCAACGTTTACATCTCCAAGTGCATTAGAGCTTGCAAAGAAAGTAAAGTCATACTTCATTCCAATGTTTAAGCCGGTGATTTGGAATGATGCTGTTTGACCAGGAAATAAACCATAGCTGTCAATAGCTACTGTGTCTGGAACTGCACCAAGATTATTCAATGGATTTTTACCATCAGAATATAAACCAGCCCAATTTGTTGAAAGCTGCATGCCTGTGCTTGTAATCATTCCTTTTTCATCAAAGAAATTATTCCAGGTATATCCAATCTGCGGAATTACATCTAAGTTATTCCATGGAAGCGGCGCATTATTACTTAAAGTATAATTCAGGTAAACATTGTAGGCATAAGTGCTTGCAGAAACTGTGTTTGAGAAGCTTGAATAAACGGGACCGCTGAACACTGCTCTTACTGCATAATTATATGTAGTATTTGTTGTAAGATTATTATCTGTATATGTTGTTGTTCCCGCAGAAACTGTAGTTAGCAGACTGTAACTGCTTGCACCATCTGCAGCACGCCATATTTGGTAACCTGTTTCTGTAGTAGCCCTGTCTTGCCACTGCAAACCAATTGAATTGCGTGTAATAGTAGTAGTGATAAGATTAGCTGGTGCAACTGTAGTATATGTGCTTGCATAGCTTTGAATAACCATAGTACTGATAAACGCATAATCTGCACCTGTTGCTTTTGATACTACTACATACACTCTGCCAGTCACATCCGGTGATATAGCATTAAGCTCAACTGTTTTGTTTAAGTTATCTGTTGCATTTAATGTAACAGTTTGTGCACCGATGGTAAAGTTTGTTGTACCATTAATTCCATCATCATGACTATTAAAGAATATAAAGTTATATTTCTTTGAAGTGCTTAAGCCTGTGATTTGAATGGTATCCTTTGCATTAGTGCCTTCGTAATCTGCTGTTCTCATTACAACATTCGGATAAATTCCAACTCCTTCAACGGGCTGCATACCGGATTGAACAACACCCTGGAAACCATTTTTAAGTGTAACGGTCATACCGGTAGGTGCATTGCTGTCATCGGTAATATTAGTGTATGAGCTTCCTTTGAACGGATAAGGTGCAATAAGGTTCCATGGTTTAGGAACATTATGTGCTCCATCAGAGAAACTTAAATAGGTTGAAGAAATATTTGGATCTGAAATTAAAATATTAAATGCAGTTGAAGCTGTTGCATTGCTGTTATCAGTTGCAGTTATTGTTACCTGGTATCCACCTAAACTATTTGGTGTTGGTGTAACTGTTATCTTGCCTGTTCCGTTGCCATTATCAACAAATGTTGCAAAAGAAGGCAAACCTGATACAGATAAAGTAATCTGATCTGTTGCATCATCAATTGCAGAAATATTTACTGTTGCTGTTTGATTATATTTTATAGAAACATCAGCTATTGCATTTATTCTCGGTATTTGATTAGTGGTAGTTATTGTTGCCACGTTACTGTAATCAGAATTTCCCTGTGAATTATATGCTGCTACCTTATAAGAATACTGCGTGTTGCCACTTGCAGTTGTATCTGTAAAGCTTGTAGCATCAACTAATGTTTGACCAATTTGCGAATACACATTATTTGAAGTTAATGCACGATAAACATTATAACCACTTTCATTGAAGGCAACATCCGTCCATGAAAGTTGTACGCCTTTACCATCTGCGTTTTGTGCAGTTAAATCCGTTGGAGATGCAGGCGCAGCGCCGCCATTATAAATACTTGATATAACTAATGCATTAATGTAGCCCACAGGTGTATTAAGACCCTTAGACATAGTATAAGTAATAGTGCCATCTGAAGCAGGCTTAATTCCAGTGATGGTAACTGTGTTTGTTGTATTATTTTGAACACGAAGCGTATCGCTTTGATTACCTACTGTATAAACTGTTGAACCATTATCAGGCACATTATTAAAATTGCTGGCGCCAAAGAAAGTTAGATTATACGTGTTTGAAGCATCAAGTCCTGTTATTTTGGTATCAACGGTTTCCGGTCCGCCAAAATAACCAAAGTAATAATAATCTGCCAACACTGCATCAGGATATACACCTGAATTATTACCTGTTGAAACACCTGAATTATAATTACCGAACCAAGGTGTTTGGAAAGCTAATCCAACAGTTGTTGTTTTTCCCTGGTCATCAACAAGATTGTTAGTTGTTGTACTGGTAATGCTATTCCATGGAGCACCGATAGGCGTATTATATTTAAACCTTACATAAATCTTTGTATTAGGATTTACATCTTTAACAACAACACTAAACGTAGCGCTCGTTATTCCTCCGTTGCCATCATTTACAGTTACTACAGGATTATAGTTACCCGCAGAACTGAAATCAGGATGCAGAACAAGTGTTGCAGAGCCGTTACCGTTATCTGTGAGTGTATAAGCATTTGGTACGTTTGATACAGACCAGCTTAATACATCACCAGCGTTTTGATCATGTGCAGTTAGCGGAATGCTTACTGTAGCATTTTCATTCAAACTATAATTTGCAATTGCATCAATTGTTGGTGCGTAATTGTTGTTTACAGTTAATGTGAATACAGTACTGTCTTTGCCACCATAAGGATCGGCAACAAGTATCTTTATATTATTGTAAACACCCTGATCAGCTTGTGAAGGATCTAATATTAAAGAAGCTCCGTTACTTCCGTTACCTGCAAGGCTTGCAAATGCAGGCAAATTAGCAGAGGTATATGATAATATATCTCCATCAGCATCTGTTGCACTTATATTTATTGTGGAGCCTGAACTGTATGGAATTGATCTTGAACTAAGTTGAGATATTACAGGTAAATTATCTTTTGTTGTTGCAGAAGCCAATGAAGCTGTACTTACAGTTTCACCAAGGCCTGTTGCCTGTATTTTATAATAGTGAATGAGATTAGAATTAAGACCTGTATCTGAATAAGAAGTGGTATTAGCTGCAAGTGTAGTTAATGAGATATAATTGGAATTATCACCAATTGATCTGAATAACTTATAGCCGGTTGCGCCTGAAACATTA
>JAICKT010000426.1 GCA_025927795.1 Parafilimonas sp.
AAAATGGGTTAAAGAAGTTAGGTTTTACAAGTCCATATATAAAAAATAATTAGAAAATTTGGAATTTTTTCTCCTTATTGCCGCAATCACCGTGAATTTTTTGGAGCTGCAAATGAGCCGTGGGCTTATGGTGAAGAAGCAGAAGCGATTTCAAAAACATACATTGGTTTTCGTTATCGTTTGATGGCGTATATCTATTCTGCATTTTATCAGCCTTCACAAACAGGTTTACCTGTTCAAAGAAGTTTGAGCATCAATTATCCTTTTAATGATAAGATCTATGCTAACAATTATCAATATGAATTTTTATTTGGTGATGATATTTTAATTGCGCCATCAAGCAATGAAAAATCAAAAAGATTTATTTGCCGCAAGGCGATTGGTATAAATTATTTACCGTTTGTAAAGTTTGAAAATACAATTGATACTTCATGGGTTTGATGAACAGAAAAAAATGTTTTTATATATTATGAAGATGCGGGCAATGGATTTGGCTATAAGCAAAATGAATATTGCAAACGAACAATTGAGTTTAACCCATTCAATAAAACAATAACGATTGCAAAACAGGAAGGCGCATTCAATTCAAACTCAATAGTTGTAAATGATTGCAACTGCAAACTCTTAAATGAATTGGATAATCTCAGCGATATTTATGATCCCAATTTTTATCAGCAATTATTAACTGCATCGCAGAAAACAAAACAACAACAAGTTGTTATTGATAATTTTTCGAATGAAATAAATATTAGTTGGTAAATACTATTTTTATTAAAGATGTAAATCATAATAAAATAAAAAGCCACTATGAAAAGTAAAAGTTTACTGGTTATTTGTTTTTTAATTGTCTGTAATTTTTCTTTTGCTCAGTCAAAATTAAAAGTGGTTTTGGCGGGGCTTACACACGACCATGTGAATGCGATATTGAGTAAATACGAAAATGGTGAAATAGATATTATCGGCATTGCAGAACCCGATCAGCAACTGTGTGAAAAAAAGAAAAAAGATTATCCAATGCCCAATTCAATTTTTTTTAAAGACTTAAAAACAGCTTTGCAAAAAACACATCCTGACCTTGTTATGGTGTACGATGCTCCGTCTGAGCATTTGAAAGCAGTGGAAATATGCATGCCGCTTCACATTCCAATACTGATAGAAAAACCGCTTGCTTTTTCTTATGAAGATGCAGTTAAAATGCAGGCATTATCTGAAAAATTTAAGACAAAGATTTACACAAATTTTCCTTCAATATGGTATAGTAGTTTTATTGAGTTGCTAAAAAGATCAGGCGATGCAGGACCAATCAGTAAAATGATCATGCGGGGCGGTCATCGAGGACCAATTGAAGTGGGTTGCAGTAAAGAATTTGTGAACTGGCTTACAGACTCTGTTAAAAATGGTGGTGGTGCGCTCATTGATTTTGGATGTTATGGTGCCGCTATTATGACGGAACTTATGCATGGTCAAACTCCGCTATCAGTGTATGCTTCAACAAAACATTTGAAACCAGAAATGTATCCAAAAGCAGATGATGCTGCGACGATTATTCTCGAATATAAAAATGCAACCGGCATAGTTGAAGCATCTTGGGATTTTCCCTACACAATTATGGATGCTGAAGTTTACGGCAACAATGAATACCTGCATGCTTCACAGTTTAATACTCCGCAATTGCAGGTAAAAAAAGATACAGCAACCTACAATGAAACAATTGCTGCGCCTGAGTACAATGATGCAGTGGAATATTTAACGAAAGTGATGAAAAAGGGAGCACCTGATAATAATCAACTGCTTTCATTAGATAGAAATATTATTATCGTGCGGATATTAGATGCTGCGAGGAAATCAGCAAGAGAATGCAAAAAGATTTTATTGCGATAAATGAGTATTAAATGCAGATAAAATTGTAATTATTTAAATCAGCTTATCCAAAACAAAATCAACGATCGGGCAGAACTCAGCATTTTTTAAAGTGATTTGTTGACGCTTGATAAAAACATCTTCATTCGTATAAGGAAAGCGTTCACAATCAGATGGACGAACTTCATAAATGCTGCAATGATTGTCTGTACCAAGAAAAGGACAAGGCGTTGATTTTACTATATAATCACCATCTTCATCAATACGCAAATAATTTTCTATAAACTCACTTTCTTTTTGTTTTAAATGTTTGCTGATGCGTTTAATATCAGGCGTTTTAAAACGCGGCGAATAATTCTTACAACACATCGCACAATCCAGGCAGTTTATTTTTTCAAAAGCTTCATCATGCAAAGCGGGCAAAGCTTTCAGCACTTTATTTTTATCAGCACGCTGTAAAAATTGCTTATATTTTTTTAATTGAGATTTATCAATTTGCTGCATTAATGCAAATGTATTTCTATAATAAATTTCTAACGCATCATTCACAACACATAATTTATTTTTGCAACTCAGTCCGCAAGCTTTTGCGCCTGACCGTTTAATATTTATTAATGGATTCACTTCGCGAACAATGGCTCATTTTAATTTCAACGCCGGTTTATTTTATCATTATCGGGCTTGAATTAATTCTTTCACACCTCAGTCACCGCAAAGCATATACTTTAAAAGATAGTTTTACTAATCTTTATTTAATGTTATTGAACTCAGGCATTGACCTTGCTTTTCGCTTAGTTTATCTTGCTATTTTACAATACTTCTTTTTGCATACTGTAATGCATTGGCAAAATGCTTTTGCATATTGGCTTGTATTATTGCTGGCAGAAGATTTTGTTTATTACTGGTTGCATCGTTTCGATCACGAAATACGTTTTTTTTGGGCAACACATGTTACGCACCACAGTTCTGAAGAATTAAATTTTTCTGTAGGATTTCGCTCTTCCGTTTTTCAGCCGCTCTATCGCTTTATCTATTTTATTCCACTGGCGTGGATTGGTTTTAAACCGCTTGATATTGTGTTTATGTATTCGGCTACGCAAATCTGGGGCATCTTTGTTCATACAAAAATGATTAAGAAAATGGGCTGGCTTGAATACATTTTAGTTACACCTTCTCACCATCGGGTACATCATGCATCCAACCCAAAATATCTTGATAAAAACATGGGCATGTTTTTAATTGTATGGGATAAATTATTTGGAACATTTCAGCCTGAATTACCGGAATCGGCATATCAGCCTATAAAATATGGCTTAACCAAAAATATTGAAAAACCAAATGCTGTTACCATTGTTTTTCACGAATGGAAACAAATGTGGAAAGATGTGTTTCAAAAAAATATTACGTTTCGAGAAAGGCTCGGTTATTTATTTGGTCCGCCGGGCTGGAGCCATGATGGCAGCAGAAAAACAAGTGATGAATTGCGTGTTTTGGAAGAAAAACAAAAGACAGAAATAATCAATACCCAATATTCAATAAACAATGTTCAAAGTTTAAATATTGAATATTGAATATTGGGTATTGAGTGCAAGACTGGCTCAGTCTCAAAAGACTGAGCCAGTCTGTTTGATTTTCCACTTTCACTTTTAATAACAACTGTTAGTGCTTAACTTTGCGCTTCTTTTTTATTTTCTTTTCAACTATAATTTACAAGTAACAGGAATATGAATTTATTTGAATCGCAATCAAAGGAATTTTCTCATAGACATATTGGACCGGATGAGCATGAAACCAGTGAAATGCTGAAGGTTATTGGCGCAAATAATTTGAATGAAC
>JAICKT010000366.1 GCA_025927795.1 Parafilimonas sp.
AAATTCAAATTGGTATATCAGATAAGAATTCATTGTCGGTAGCAAACAGGCTACAAACGCTTTTGGCTGATGAGCAAATTATTTATGCAAAAAAACGCAACTATCACTGGAACCTCGAAGGCAGAGATTTTATGGAAATGCATTTATTGTTTGAACGGCTTTATACAGAGATTGCAGAAACAATAGATTCTGTCGCAGAGCGCATTCGCAAAATCGGGCATTACTCGCAGGGAAGACTGGAAGATTTTTTAAAGCAAACGAATTTACTGGAAGGTGAATACACGAACGATATTCAAACACAAATACAAAACCTGCTTAGCGACCATGAAACTGTAATTCGTTATTTGAGAAATGATATCAATGATTTTGATGATAAATTTAAAGATGCGGGCAGCGCAGATTTTATTACAGGTGTTTTAAAACAACATGAAGAGTGGGCATGGTTTCTAAGAAGCTACTTAGTTTAAAACAGAGATTTTTTATTCATTCCCTTTGATTAATGCCGAATACATTGTTCGCCAATAACGCGATGGGTAAGTTTGCAGTTTTTGAACAGAGTGAAAATTAATTTTTTCAAACAAGCTCTGCAATGATGAAAAGCTTATGGGATAAGGAACCCAATGATTCGCTTTATCTGTATCATATTCTACAATTATAAAATAGCCGCCGCGTGAAAGAGAAGCTTTTGCTTTTAAAAGAAAGGCATTTTTATCTTCAACATAATGCAATGAATTAGCCATTAAAATGCCCGATAAATCTTTAAACGGAAATTCATCTTTTATAAAATCAATATTTATTTTTTGTAGTTGAATATTTGCATCAACAGAAAAACTATTTAATGCTGTTTGATTTTTATCTACAGCATAAATTACACTTTGAGGCGCCAGTAATTGAGCAAGTGCTTTTGTAAATAAACCATTGCCGCAACCTAAATCTGCATAAGCAGATTTTTCTTTTGTTACAGGATGTTTAATGAGGTTAATCGCTTCCTTTATTTGCATACGTTCTTTATAAATTTTTTATCCCTTCTAAAGTAAGTAAGTAATCCCACCGCAGAAACAATTGTCCAGCAGCCTTCGAGAATTATAAAAGGCCAATATTTTAAAAGTATTGATGCAAGGCAAGCAATTGCGGCGCCCATAAAATTTAAAAGCAAATAAGCAAGCGAATCATTTTTTATTTTATGAATGAGATTAAGAAAATAAGCAATTAATAAAATAGTTACTCCAATGGTTCCAATCAAATCTGTAAATGTCATCTTAATATAGTTTGAATTATACAAAATAAAAAAAGGAAGCATTTGCTTCCTTCTAAATTTTATGATTAAAAAAAATTATGCTTTTTTCTTCACCGGTTTAGGAGCAAAAATTACGAGCATTCTTTTGCCTTCCATTTTAGGCATTCCTTCTAACACACCATGCTCACCAAGACGTTCAGCAAATTTCAAAAGCAATAATTCGCCGCGTTCTTTAAACATTATTGCGCGCCCTTTAAACTGTACATAAGCTTTTACCTTGTTGCCTTCTTTCAAAAATTTTTCTGCATGCTTGGTTTTAAACTCAAAGTCATGGTCGTCAGTGCCCGGCGTAAAACGAATTTCTTTTACTTCACTTTGCTTGGCATTTGCTTTCATTTCTTTTTCCTTACGTTTTTTCTCGTAAAGAAATTTTTTGTAGTCAATTGCCTTGCAAACTGGTGGGTCTGCATTCGGTGAAATTTCAACTAAATCAAGCTCGAGTGACTGCGCAATTTTAAGCGCTTCTTGTGTAGGATAAATGCCAACGGTTACATTGTCTCCAACTAATCTAACCTGTGGTACCCGAATTCTTTCGTTGATACGATGTTCAGGCTCGGGCTGCCTGTTAAAACGAGGATTAAATCTTCCTCTCTGTGGTAATGCCATTCAGTGTTTTTTCGTTAAAAATTAATGATTGTTTTTAGTGGTTAATTAAAATCGTCTGTAAAATTAATTTATTTTCTTTCTGCAATTTCTTCTTTCAGCAAATTAATAAATTCTTCAATTGTTTGCGGCTCAGCCTCAGTTTTATTATGCTTTCTTACAGCCAATTTTCTTTCAGTGGTTTCCCGCTCACCAATTACAAGCATATAAGGCACTTTACTCAATTCCGCATCCCGGATTTTTTTGCCAACCTTTTCGCTGCGTTCATCTGTTTCAACTCTTATGCCTGCTTTTTTTAGCTGAGTAAAAACCTCTTTGGCATACGGCAAAAATTTATCGCTGATTGGCAAAATTTTCACCTGCACGGGTGATAACCATGTTGGAAATCTTCCTGCATAATGCTCTAATAAAAAGCCAATAAAACGCTCATGCGTACCAAGCGGCGCACGATGAATAATTAGAGGAATGTCTGATGTATTATCTGCAGTTGTATAAGTAAGCCCAAAACTTCTTGGCTGTGAAAAATCTACCTGGTTTGTTGCTAATGTAAACTCACGACCAATTACAGAATAAATCTGTACATCTATTTTCGGTCCATAGAACGCAGCTTCATCCTGCACTTCAACAAAAGGAATTTTTGATTCAATCAGCACTTGCCTAACCATTTCTTCAGTTTCTTTCCAAAGCTCTGGCTGGTTCACATATTTAATTCCTAATTTTTCTTTTGAATGAAGTGATAAGCGCATCACGTATTTGTCAATTCCAAAAATTTTGAAATACTTTAAATACATGTCATTCACTGCACGAAATTCATCTGCAAATTGTTCTTTGCTGCAATAGATGTGTGCATCGTTCATGTGCAAACAACGTACACGCATCAAACCAAATAATTCACCACTTTGCTCATAACGATACACAGTTCCGTACTCCGCAATGCGATACGGTAAATCGCGATAGCTTTTTGGCTCTGCCGCATAGATTTTATGGTGATGCGGACAGTTCATTGATTTCAAATAATATTTCTCGCCTTCCATTTCCATTGGCGGATACATGCTGTCTGCATAATACGGCAAATGACCGCTGGTTAAATACATGCTTTCTTTTGCGATGTGCGGCGTAACCACACGCTTATAACCTGCCGCATCTTCTGTTTCTTTCGCCAGCTTTTCTAACTCTTCAATAATTACTGTTCCATTCGGCATCCACAAAATCAAACCTTGCCCAACATCATCATCCATTGTATAAATACTCAACTCTTTTCCAAGTTTGCGATGGTCGCGTTTTTTTGCTTCTTCCACCATCACTAAATATTCATCCAATTCTTTTTGAGATGGAAATGATATGCCGTAAATGCGTGTAAGCTGTTTATTTTTTTCATCGCCTTTCCAGTAAGCGCCTGCAATGTTGGTAAGCTTGATGGCTTTTATAAAACCGGTTGATGGAATATGCGGACCGCGGCATAAATCAGTAAAATTTCCCTGCGTATAAAAAGTAATGTTGCCGTCTTCTAAATTTTGCAACAAATCCAATTTGTATTCATCGCCTTTCTTTTCAAAATATTCAACGGCTTCCGCTTTCGGTGTTTCTTTTCTTATGTATTGATTATTTTGTTTGGCAAGTTCATTCATCTTTTTTTCAAGCGCCTTCAAATCTTCTTCAGTAATTTTTCTATCGCCTAAATCCATATCATAGTAAAATCCATTATCCACCGGCGGACCCACCCAAAACTTCACCCCCGGAAACATGCTTTCAACAGCTTCTGCCATTAAGTGCGCAGTAGAATGCCAGAACGTTGATTTGCCTTCAGCATCTTCCCACTTCAACAATTTTACAGTTGCATCTTCATTAATGGGTCGTGTTGCGTCCCATGTTTTTCCATTCACATTTGCTGCAATAACTTTTCTTGCCAAACCTTCGCTGATTGATTTTGCAACATCCAATGCAGTAACGCCATTTTCATATTGCCTCACAGCACCATCCGGAAACGTAATATTTATCATAAAATTAAAAATCGAAATTGGGCAGCAAAAGTAAGAAATGATTGCGGAGATGAAATTTATAAACGATGTGTGATAAACTATTCTATCATTTCTCCCAAACATTATTCTGTCTGTTGCTATCAGGTAATTTATTTTCAGGGTCGATAGTAACTGATTTTATTTGCTGTGTTGTTTGCAAATGAATAATGTGCGTATTGACTTGCAACCATGTTTCAACCGGTAATTTCAAACTTGTTTTTGTCCCGTCATTCAAAACAACTTCAAGCGTAAAAGGCATTGCCATTTTTTGTAAGTTGATGAGTGTAATATCTGCACCGTTTTTTGCATCATTATTTGTGTAAGAAACATCTTCAACTGCAATATCTAATTGCCAATTATTTTGAAACCATTCTTTCCAAAACCATGAAAGGTCTTCACCAGCTTCATTATTCATTGTTCTAAAAAAGTCATCCGGCGATGGATGTTTAAAAGCCCATTCATTTATATATTTTGTAAAGGCATAATCAAAACGGTTGCTGTCTAAAATCACTTCACGCAATAAAA
>JAICKT010000121.1 GCA_025927795.1 Parafilimonas sp.
CCTGATAAAATCAATTTATAATTATTCAGCAAAAGGTTTTTTATTTCAGTGGTGTGCCTGGTTAAGCTTTCGATGTTTATAAAAATTTCACTGTAAATCGTACTCCAGAAAATATTATTTTCATCAGCATAATATTTTGCCGCATAATAATAATTGCTGCTGTAATTTGGATCAACCTCAATACCTTTTTCCCATTGCACAATCGCACCATGTTTATTATCGTATTGTGTAAGCATGTCTCCGTATTCGCTATATAATACACCACTGTTTGGAAATTTTTTAATCGCAGCTTTATACATTTTATCAGCTTCTTTATAATCAGCAATAGCTTTATAAGTAAGACCTAAAATTTGATAACTCTGTACATCGGCATCTTCTCTTGCAGCAATGCCTTTACTAATTTCTAAAGAGTGTTGAAAATCTCTGCCCAAATAACTAATGTAAGCTTCGTCTTTTAGCATTTCAAGATTATCGGGATATTGTTTTAATCCGTCTTCAAGCACTTGTACTGCGCCCGTAAAATCTTGCTGTTGTGCTAATGTTGTTGCCTGTTTTCTAATGGCATCAACTGTTTGTTGTGCATAGGTAGAATGGGTAATGCAAAATATAAATCCTGCAATAAAAAATATTTTCATGTGCTGATTTTTAATGAAATATTTCACAGCAAAGTTATTTGTTGATATATCATCTACTCATAAATAAGATGTGTAACAAGCCCATCACGCAACTTAGGCTCAAACCATGTGCTTTTCGGCGGCATTACATTATTACTATCAGCAATAGCAAATAATTGTTGAATGCTTACAGGAAACAAGCTGAAAGCCATAACAAATTCGCCACTGTTTACGCGGTTTTCCAATTCCTGCAAACCGCGAATGCCACCAACAAAGTCAATATTTTTATCTGTTCGCTGATCGTAAATTTCCAAATGCTTTGACAAAATATTATTCTGCAGAATTGAAATATCTAAAACACCCAATTCATTATTCAAAAACGTGTGTGGCTTTGCTGTAAGCTTATGCCATTTTCCTTCAAGGTATAAACCAAAAGTGTGCAGTGCTTCAGGGCGATAAGCAGAAGATTTTTCTTCGATATTAAAATCATTTCTTAGTTCATTAATAAATGATTCGGGGGTTAAACCATGCAATGTTTTTATAATGCGGTTATAATCCATTATCTGCAATTGGCCCGCAGGAAATAAAGTAGTTAGAAAATAATCAGCAGCTTCATTTTTATCGCTTAGTTGTTGTCTTACTTTGGCTGCAGATGCTGCACGATGATGTCCATCTGCAATGTAGGTGCAACTAATTTCTGTGCTGAAAATATTTGTTATTTGTTTAATGATTTTATCATCATTCACAATCCATAAAGTATGAGAAACATTATCGTCTGCAACAAAATTATAAACAGCAGTTTTAGTAGCAGTCCATTTTTCAACAATGCTATCAATCACATCATTATTTCTGTAAGCCATAAATACATTGCCTGTTTGTGCACCGGTTGTCTTAATATGATTGATGCGGTCTAACTCTTTATCAGGTCTTGTTAATTCATGTTTTTTTATGATGTTATTTTCATAATCATCAATGCTGCTAACAGCAATCAAACCAGTTTGACTATGATCTTTTAATGTGAGACGATAAATATAAAAGCACTCTTTATTTTCCCTAAAAAATATTTCTCTTTTTATAAACGCCTGCAAATTATCCTTTGCCTTTTCATATACTTCTTTGCTGTGTACATCTATATTATCAGGCAAATCAATTTCGCTTTTTGTTATGTGTAAAAAAGAATTTGGATTACCCTGCGCTTCTTTCTTTGCTTCTGCACTGGTTAGCACATCGTAAGGTTTACTTGCAACTTGTTTTGCAAACTGCGCCTGTGGTCTTAATGCTTTGAATGGTTTAATCGTAGCCATTGAATTATAAATATCCTCAGTTTAATTTCAATTAGATTGTTTTGTACAAGGCATCAGCATACTTGTTAGAAAAATCTTTCATCAAATCACACAAAGCCTGTACAGTATTTATCGGCATTGCATTATACATGGAAACACGCAAGCCACCCACACTGCGATGACCTTTAATACCTACCATTCCGTTTTGTTTACATTCATCTAAAAATAATTTTTCGTGCTCAGGATTTTTTGTAATAAATGTCGCATTCATTAAACTTCTGTCCTGCCTGTCAACTTTTCCTTCAAACGCATCTAATGAATCAAGTGTTTCATAAAATAAATCTGCACGTTCATTTGCACGTTTCTCCATTTCAATTAAGCCACCATTTTTTTTAATCCATCTTAATGTTAACATGCTTACATACACTGCAAAAACAGGTGGTGTATTTAAAAGTGATTTCGCTTCAATATGATTTCTGTAATCAAGAATTGATGGAATTGTTCTTTTTATTTTACCTAAAATATCTTTCTTAATTACAACTATTGTTACACCCGCTGCGCCTGCATTTTTTTGTGCGCCTGCATATATCAAAGAAAATTCTGAAAAAGAAATTTCACGGCTGAAAATATCACTGCTCATGTCTGCAATAAGCGGCACATTTGCCTGCGGTATAAAATGCCATTGTGTGCCTTCAACAGTATTATTGGTTGTATAATGCAGATAATTTACATGCTGCGGTACAGAAAGTTCTTTCGGAATATAAGTATGATTCTGATCTTTTGATGAACATGCAATATGAACATTGCCAAACAATTTTGCTTCTTTAATTGCTTTGCTTCCCCATATACCATTATCACAATATGCAGCAGTTTCATTTTCATCTAACAGGTTAATTGGTACCTGCATAAATTGTGTAGTAGCACCGCCATGCAAGTAAAGCACTTCATACGAATCATCTAACTGCATTAATTCTTTTACGAGACTTCTGGCTTCTTCCATAACCTCCACAAACCAATCTGAACGATGGCCAATTTCGAGAATAGATAAACCAATGTTATTAAAATTTAAAACCCCTTCAGAAGCCTGTTGCAAAACTTCGTCAGGCAAAATAGATGGACCTGAATTAAAATTATACATGCTCATAGATTGCGAATTGTACAGAGGCCTGCAAAGTAAATGGTTTTAAAAACGAAACATTATTATGTTTATAACATTTAAGAAATTTGTGCATTTTCTTCAAGATGGGTAACGCCGCCGGAAATAACAAACTTCATTGCTTCGGCGCTGTTCATGTTTTTTATGGGTTTAATTTTAGTTTTTGGAACAAAATAAACAACACCTGTAAGCGCGTACGAAAGCGGTACATAAACACCTGCATGTTCTAATAAATCAAATTGAGATAAATCATTTTGTGTTATAAATCCAATACGCCAGGTATCTTCTGCATCAACGCTTACAAGCACAGGCTTATCAAACTTTCTGCGGTTGCCTGTAAAAGCTTCTAAAAAATCTTTTACTGATGAATAAATATATTTTATGCCCGGTGTTTGCTCAAGCACCTTATCCAATACATCTACAATTCTTGAAACGATAAATGAAGATGAAATCCAGCCAATCAAACTCACGAGTATTATTACTAATAAAAATCCAAGCCCGGGTATAGTGCGTATAGAACCATTTGGTTCTGTCATAAGTTTTGGGAATAGTGTAAATAGCAGGTTGGGTAAAATATTATCAATAAGATTAAAAAGCCAGATAACAACATATAATGTAACACCTATCGGTGCAATTATTATTACTCCCTGGAAAAAATATTGTAATAATCTTTTCCACTCAAACCTGCTTGTGTCTTTTAAAAAAATTCGTTTCATAGTATAAGCTTGTAGGCGAAACAAATATCAAATAATTACCATTATAAATTTAAACTTACCATTTATCAAAAAAAATTACGGAAACTTTTGCTACTAAAAAAGTTTCCTTAGTTTTGCCGCTCTTTTTTTAGAAGCTATGAATATGAAGGAGAGAATTCAACAAAAAGCTGAAGAGTTATTCAGGCATTACGGAATACGAAGTGTAACAATGGATGAGATTGCCTCGCAACTCGGCATTTCAAAGAAAACTATATACCAGTTTTATTCTGATAAAGGTGCTTTAGTGCATGATATCTTTAAAAATATAACAGACCATAATTGGGAAAAATGCAGAACTGCAAAAAACTTATCTGAAAATGCAATTCATGAAAGATACCTCGCCAGTAATGCAGCACAGGAAGTTTTCAGCAATCTTAATCCTTCTGTTATGTTTGATCTCAACAGGTTTCATCCAACAGTATTTGCTGAATTTGAAAAATATAAAAAGCAAATTTTATTCAAGCTAATTAAAGAAAATATTTTACGTGGAATAAAAGAAGGTTTATTTAGAAAAGATGTGGATGTAGATATTGTAACATGGATGCAGCTCGAACTTGTTTCAGCCGTGTTTAGACACGAAGAAGTAATCAGCGGAAAAACAAATCCCGCGGTTTATGATAAAGAAGTGAAAGATTTTTTTCTACATGGATTGTGCACAGAGAAGGGCTTAAGTTTTATTTCAAAATATAAACAGCAACGCCAAAAAAAATCAGCATGAGTTTACTAAAATGCAAATGGCTTACAGGCTTTATTTTAATTTCATTACAGGCAATATCGCAGCAAGACAGCATACATAAGTTTTCTGTAAAAGATTGTGTTGATTATGCTTTAAAAAATAATGTGAAGGTTAAAAATGCGTTGTTAGATATTGAAATTCAAAAGCAGAGTAACCGTGTTACAACTGCAGATGCTCTGCCTTCGGTTAAAGGTGCAGGAAGCTTTACTGATAACGTATTAATTCAAACACAACTTTTACCCGGAGAATTTTTTGGACAGCCTGCGGGTACATATGTTCCTGTAAAATTTGGTACGCAATACTACACATCTGGTTCAGTAACCTTAACACAAACGTTATTTGATGGAGAAGTTTTTGTTGGTCTGCAGGCAAGGAAAACATCCATTGATTACAGGCAAAAAGCTGCAGCGATGACGCAGGATATTATACGGGCTAACATCTATAAAATATATTACCAGTTAATCGTTAGCAAAATACAAATTCAACAAACTGATGCCAATATTACCAAAACACAAAACCTGTTGCATGTAAATACTGAAATGTATAAAAATGGGTTTGTTGAAAAAGTTGAAATAAGTAAGAATGAAGTTCAGCTTGCGAATTTGCAAACAGAAAAATCAAAAGCCTTAACCAATATTGCAAATGGATATTATGGTTTAAAATTTTTAATGGGCATGCCGCAAAAAGATTCACTGGCACTTACTGATACAGTAACCGAAGACCAGCTAAAGCAAGGTTTGTTAAATGAAGGTGTGTATGATTATAACAACAGAAATGATTACCTGTTTTATAAATCACTAAACCAGTTAAATGAATATAATGTGAGAAGATACAAGCTGAGTTATTATCCAACACTTAGCCTAACAGGCAACTATGCACGTGTAGGGCAGGGGAACGATCTTAATGTTTTTGGCAAGGGTCAATGGTTTAATTCAGCATATGTAGGATTGAATTTGTCTGTTCCTATTTTCAGCGGCTTTTCAAAAAATGCTAATGTTAAAGAAGCCGAACTTCAGTTGGAGCAATCTAAAAACACACTTAACAATATAAAAGATTCAATTGATAATGCAGTGCTGCAGGCGGTTAATAATTATCATTCGGCAATAGCCACGCTCGATTATCAAAAGAAAAATGTTTCACTGGCAGAAGATGTATATAATCAGGCACAAAAAAAATATGAATCCGGATTGGGTTCTACATTAGATATAAATAATGCAGAAGCAGATTTACGTACAGCGCAAAGCAATTATGTAAGCGCAATGTACGATGCTGTAATTGCGCAAATTGATTACCTGGATGCAACAGGACAACTTAAATAAAATTTTTATGAGTAAATTAAATATAATACCCGTAATACTTTTCGCTGTGCTTGCTTCGTGCAGCGGAAAAACAGATACATCAAAAAATGGCAATGCTGATTTAGCGCAAAAAAAAGCGAAACTTGAGCAGCTAAAAAAGCAGCAGGATGATTTGACTAAACAGATCACCAATTTGCAAGCTGAAATAATTAAGCTTGATCCTTCTGCCAATCCGGAAAAAGCAAAACTTGTTGCAGTTGAAAAATTATCAACAGATAATTTTCAGCATTATATTGATCTGCAGGGAAAGGTTGATGCGCAAAATATTGCTTACGTTACTTCTCGTAATCCGCAACCAGCGCAGGTTAGAGCTGTGTATGTAAAAGAAGGAGATTACGTAAAGAAAGGGCAATTATTATTAAAGCTGGATGATGCGCTTGCAAAAAAAGCAGTTGACCAGGCACAAACAAAACTCAAATTCGATCAGGATATTTATAATCGCAGAAATAATTTGTGGAAAGAAAATATAGGAACTGAAGTTGAATTAACAACGGCAAAAAATGCAGTAGATGCAGATCAACATGCGCTTGACCAGGCAGAAGAACAATTAAGTTTTTCAAATGTATATGCTGATATAAGCGGCGTTGCTGATGAAGTTACAATTCATATTGGCGAAACATTTCCATCAACAACAGGTTATATAAAAATTGTAAATACCAGTGATCTTAAAGTAACTGCACAGGTACCTGATAACTATGTTGGCAAGGTAAAAGAAGGCAGTAAAGTAAAGATTGTTTTGCCCGATATCAATGATTCGCTAATGTCAAAAATTAATGTTACAGGGAAAGTTATTGATCCAAATACAAGAACTTTTCAAATAGAAGCAAAGCTGCCGGCAAAATCATCATTCAAACCAAATCAGTTAGCATACGTGCGCATTATGGATTATGCAGCATCAAACGTATTTACAATTCCGGTAAATACTATGCAAACCGATGAACAAGGCAAATATGTTTTAGTAGCTGTGACGGAAAATGGTAAAATGTATGCAAGAAAAAAACATATTGAAATTGGGCAATTATATAATGATCAGCTTGAAGTAAAAAGTGGCCTTTCTGAAGGTGATATGTTAATTACAGATGGTTTTCAGAATTTGTATGATGGGCAGTTAATAACAACATCTGCAAGTTAGCATTGTGCAAGTTGCCAATCAACGAAACCAATCGCATCAAAATAAAAAAATGTTTATGCATAACTGCATTAATAATTAAATAGACTGTATGAGCTTAATAAATGATACAAAAAATTTTAAGCAGTTCAAGCCAACAAGCTGGAGTGTTACCAATAAAACAGCACTTTATCTTATCATTATATTCTACAGTGTGTGGGGCATTATCCGCTTTACTACTACGCCAAAAGAATCATTTCCTGATATTGTTATTCCTACCATTTATATACAAACAGTTTATGTTGGTAATTCGCCAAAAGATATTGAGAACCTTGTAACCAAGCCAATTGAAAAACAGATTAAAGGAATAACCGGCGCAAAGATTAATAAGATAACCAGCACATCAGCACAAGATTATTCTGCTATAGTAATTGAATATGATACAGAAGTAAAAGTGGATGTGGCACTGCAAAAAACAAAAGATGCAATTGATAAGGCAAAGCAGGATTTGCCAACTGATCTTACACAACAACCAACTGCGCTTGAAGTAAATCTCAGCGATCAGCCGATTATGTATGTAAACATCAGCGGTAATTATGATTTACAACGTTTGAAAAAATATGCTGATGACATGCAGGATGAACTGGAAAATCTTCCGCAGTTAAACAGGGTGGATGAAGTGGGTGCGCCTGAAAGAGAGTTCCAGATAAATGTTGATCGTTTGCGCATGGAAGCTGCGGGTGTAAGCTTTAATGATATTTCAACTGCAGTGGCTGCAGAAAATCATGATGTAACCGGCGGCTTATTACAGATTGGTGATATGCGCCGTACACTTCAGGTACGCGGACAGTTTAAAACTGCGTTTGATATTCAACAAGTGGTTGTAAAAAATATTCATGGCGACCCGGTTTATCTTAAAGATATTGCTGACGTAAAAGATACTTTAAAAACCAGTGAAAGCTATGCGCGGCTTGATAACAAAAATGTAATTACGTTAAATATAGTAAAGCGCTCCGGTGAAAATTTAATTGAAACTTCTGATGCAGTAAAAGCTGCTGTTGCCAATATGCAGCAAACCGAATTTCCAAAAGATTTAAATATCGTTATTACAGGAGATTCAAGTAAACAAACAGAGCATTCATTTACAGATCTTGTAAATTCAATCGTTATTGGTTTTATACTGGTACTTATCATACTCATGTTTTTTATGGGCGTGGTAAATGCATTTTTTGTTGCATTGTCTGTGCCGCTAAGCATGTTTATTGCATTTGTGTTTTTACCATTTGCAGATTTAATTATCGGCGCACATGTAACACTAAACTTCATGGTATTGTTTGCGCTGCTGTTTGGTTTAGGAATTATTGTGGATGATGCTATTGTTGTTATCGAAAACACGCATCGCATATTTACGCAAAGCCATGGGCGGCTGGATTCAACTACTGCAGCAAAGATGGCTGCAGGCGAAGTGTTTGTGCCTGTGTTTGCCGGAACGCTTACAACACTTGCACCTTTCTTTCCGTTATTATTTTGGCCGGGCATTATTGGTAAGTTTATGATTTACTTACCGGCAATGCTCATTTTTACATTGGCTGCTTCACTTATTGTTGCCTTTTTAATGAACCCTGTTTTTGCAGTTGATTTCATGAATCGTGAAGATACAAGCAAATCTAAATCTGCAATTTTCAGGAAGCCTTCATTCTGGATTTTTGTTGCATTGGGTATTTTGCTTGATGTAGTTGGTGCAACTTTCGCAGGCAATGTGTTGTTGCTTATAATGGTGCTTATTGTTTTAAACAAGTACATTTTTACAGGATTAATTAATCGTTTTCAAAACCGTGCATTACCCTGGATAATGGGTCACTATGAAAATTTATTACGCTGGGCATTAAGTGGCAGAAGACCGGTTGGTTTGTTGATTGGAACATTTGTTTTGCTGATTGCTTCTTTTGTATTTTTTGGTATGAGAAAAGTGCCGGTTGTATTTTTTCCGCAAGGTGATCCGAACCAGATCTATGTTTATTTAAAACTGCCTGTAGGCACTGATGTTGATTACACAGATTCTGTTACACGGCAACTTGAGAAAAAAGTATATCATGTATTGAACATGGATAACGGCAAAAAAAATCCGGTAGTAGAAAGTGTTATCACAAATGTTGCTATTGGTGCAAACGATCCTAACAGCGGAGACCAAAGTACACATTCTGAATTAGGGAGAATACAGGTTTCATTTGTTGAATATTCAGAGCGCAATGGCGTTGCCACAAAACCTTATCTTGATAACATGCGTGCTGCAATGAAAAATATTCCCGGTGCACAGATAACTGTTGATCAGGAACAAAACGGCCCGCCAACTGATCCGCCTGTAAACATAGAAATTGCCAGTGAAGATTTTGATGACCTGCAAAGAACAGCAACAGAATTAAAAAATTATTTGGATTCAATACAAGTGCCCGGCGTGGAAGAATTAAAAATGGATGTTGATCTTACCAATCCTGAAATAACATTTAAAATAAACCGCGAAAAAGCAAACATAGCAGGACTTTCAACATCGCAGATAGGCAACGAAATAAAGACCGCTGTTTTTGGATATGAAGTTTCTAAAGTAAAAGAAGGTGAGGATGAATATAAAATTCAATTGCGCGATAAAGAAAAAGAAAAAGCAAGCCTTACAGATTTACTGAACATGAATATTTCTTTCCGAAGTCCCACAGGTTCAATAAAAACTTTACCAATCGGTAGTTTTGTAGATGTTGATTATACATCAACCGTAGGCAGTGTGAAGCGAAAAAAATATAAACGCGTTATCACACTTACATCAAATATTTTATCTGGTTATACTACTACAACTGTAAACCAAGAGCTTGCCGGTTATATTCAAAAGTTTAAACAAAAACCCGATAATGTAACCATAACACAAACCGGTGAAAGCGCACAACAGGCCGATACTGCAAGCTTTTTAGGGCAAGCGTTGCTGATTACTTTAATGCTCATTTTACTGATACTGGTTTTGCAGTTTAACTCAATAAGTAAGCCTGTAATTATTCTTACTGAAATTGTATTCAGCATAATTGGTGTACTGCTTGGTTTTGCCATTACTAAAATGGAAGTAAGTATTGTAATGACAGGAATCGGTATTGTTGGTCTGGCTGGTATTGTTGTAAAGAATGGAATTCTTGTAATAGAATTTTCTGATGAGTTGCGGGCACGTGGTTTAAAAACACGTGAGGCTGTTATACAAGCGGGCAAAACGCGTATCATTCCTGTAATGCTTACTGCTCTCGCAGCTATACTTGCATTGATACCGCTTGCAATTGGCTTCAACATAAATTTTGTAACGCTGTTTTCTGATCTGAGCCCGCATATTTATTTTGGTGGTGATAATACTGTATTTTGGAAACCACTTTCATGGACAATTATTTTCGGTCTTGCGTTTGCATTTTTTATGACGCTGATTATGGTACCCAGTATGTATTTAATTGCGGAACGTTTAAGAAGACCAATGCGCAGAATGTATGGAGGAAAATGGATTAGCTTGGGCGCATTATTATTGCCAGCAATCGGTCTTTTGAACGCTATATTAGGTGGTCCATTTTTAGTAACCCTTCTGTTTATTTTAGGATTCCCAATTTTGATGATTATAACATCAATAACGCATAGAAGTCAAGTTGCGAGCAGAAGAAGAAAAGCAAATAGTAAAACAACAAACGAAGCATTTGTTGGAAGTTGGTTTTAGAATTGCATCTATCAGAATAAAAAAACCGCTTTAATTTTTAAAGCGGTTTTTTTTATGAAAATTATTGATGAGAAAATTAAATTGCAGGAACTAATAAATTATTCCTGCCAATGCCCCATCTTACCAAATTTTTCTATGCGCATTTGTATGCGTTTATCGGGCGCAATATCTTTTATTTCATTTAAAGCTTTAATGATATGCGATTTTAAAATTGAAGCAGCTTGGTTATAATCCCAATGTGCACCGCCTTCGGGTTCAGGCACAATTTCATCAACCAAACCAAAACCTTTCATGTCGGTAGCTGTAAGTTTTAATTGTTCTGCAGCAACTTCTTTTTTGTCCCAGCTTCTCCATAAAATCGTGCTGCAGTTTTCGGGCGAGATAACTGTGTACCATGAATTTTCCATCATCAAAATTCTGTCGCCTACGCCAATACCTAATGCACCGCCACTGGCGCCTTCACCAATAATGCAACAAATTACAGGCACACGCAACCGTATCATTTCATAAATATTACGTGCAATGGCTTCACCTTGTCCGCGCTCTTCCGCTTCCATACCGGGGAATGCACCTGGTGTATCTATTAATGTTACGATAGGCTTATTAAATTTTTCAGCCAGC
>JAICKT010000242.1 GCA_025927795.1 Parafilimonas sp.
CAATGCAATAAACAAAACATTACGTGTTGGTAACGATAGTAATTTATATCGTGTTACAGGTATAATGCAGGATTGCCCTTCCAACTCACAAATACAACTTGATTTTCTTGCATCATTTTCATCGCTTGGCATTACTCCGGATTATGAAGAATCATACTGGGATGCGAATTATACAACTTACCTGCTCTTAAAAAATAAAAATGATATTCAGCAGTTACAGGCAAAGTTGCCTGCCTTTATGAAAAAAGAAATGCAAGGCCAAGGTGCTGCTATAAATTTCTTTCTCGAGCCTTTTGAAAAAATTCATTTGTATTCTCCGTATGATAGTTTCACGCCAAACACCAGCATGATTTACGTTTATATTCTTGCAGCGGTTGCATTATTAATTCTAATCATTGCATGTTCAACTTATATTAATCTCAGTACTGCGCGTTCATTGGAAAGAGCAAAGGAAGTTGGTGTGCGTAAAGTAATGGGCGCTGCAAAAACACAATTGTTCTGGCAGTTTATTAATGAATCAGTCATTCTTTGTTTAATTGCAGTTGTATTGAGTTTTATGTTATCCGCTTTATTGGTGCCCGCATTTAACCAGCTTACCAATAAGCAACTTCAAATAAATAATCTTTTCTCACTTCAGTTCATTTCATTTTCAATTGTTGTTGCTTTATGTATCAGTTTTTTTGCAGGCGCTTATCCTGCACTTGTTCTTGCAAAATTTCAACCCGTAAAAGTTTTAAAAGGCTCATTTAAAAACACAGCATCAGGGCAAGTGCTGAGAAAAACACTAATCGTTTTTCAATTTGTGATTTCTGTTTTTCTTATCATTTCAACATTTGTAATACAACAACAACTGTATTTCATTCAGCATAAAAAATTAGGCTACAACCGTGAGCATGTTTTGGTGCTGCCCATGGATGATAAAATGCTTGCAAACATTGATGTAATAAAACAGGAATTTAAAACAAACCCTGATGTGCTGAGCGTTTCGCGGTGTGTGCGTTCGCCTGTAGAAGGTGGTGGCGGTTATAACATGCGCTCCGCAATTATGCCCGATGATCAGCAAATAGCGATAACTGCAAATCCTGTTGATGAAGATTTTGTAAACACAATTGGCCTGCAAATAATAGCGGGCGCAAATTTTACAAAGCAGGATGTAAAAGACCTGTCAAATGATAATAGCCAGGATAAAAATTTATACCACTTTATTTTAAATGAATCAGCTGCGAAACAATTAGGATGGACTGCGCAGCAAGCAATTGGCAAAAAAATGTATATGGGTCCGCGCGAAGGTTTTGTAAGAGGAGTTGTGAAAGATTTCAATTTTGAATCATTGCATTCAGCTATCAAACCATTTGTATTATTTCCTGAATTCAGAGGAAGGGAATTACTGATAAAACTGAACGGAGAACATTTAACACAAACCATTTCTTTTTTACAAACAAAATGGAAATCATTTGTTCCCGATCGCCCGTTTGAATATCATTTTCTTGATGAAGATTATGACAAATTATATCAATCAGAAATACGGCTTGGAGAAGTGATGAAGATTTTAACATGCATCGGCATTTTACTCGCATGCTTTGGGTTGTTTGGTTTATCATCTTACGCAATGCAACAACGCAAAAAAGAAATTGGTATTCGCAAAGTATTAGGCGCAAATATTACAAACATTTCAGCTTTACTGGCAAAAGATTTTATTATGCTGGTGCTGGTTGCATTTGTTATTGCGGCGCCGATTGCATGGTTTGCAATGAATAAGTGGTTGCGGGATTATACTTACAGAATAAATATAGAATGGACAACATTTTTGTTTGCCGGGATTTTGGCAATTGCAATTGCATTGCTTACAGTAAGTTTTCAATCAATAAAAGCAGCAATTGCAAACCCGGTGAAGAGTTTAAGAACAGAATAAAAATTAGCTAACAGCTAATGGCTGATAGCTATTAGCCAAAACAAAAACTATGTTTCGCAATTATTTAAAAACAGCATGGCGCAATTTGATGAAGAATAAAATGTTTTCGTTCATCAATATTCTTGGATTAACGATTGGCATTACTGTGTGCATGATGATTTTTCTTTTCATCATGAATGAATTTAGTGTGGATAGTTTTCATAAAAACGGAAAAAACATTTATCGCGTTATGCGCAGTTTTGATGCGTCAAAACAAGCTGCGCCGTGGCTTTCCGGTCCGTATGCAACTGCATTGCTCAATGATTATAAAGGCGAAATAAAAAAAGCAGTACGCATTATGCCATCGAATGATTTGATTTCATTTGGCAACACATCATTCAACGAAAAAAAAGTTTATCTCGCCGATTCTGATTTCTTCAACTTGTTTTCTTTTCCATTATTAAGAGGAAATGCTTCAACTGTTTTAAAGGAACCCAACAGCATAGTACTAACTGAAACAACTGCAAAAAAATATTTTGGCAATATTGATAATGCAATGGGTAAAGTGGTTGAAATGGATAAAGACAAACAATTAAAAGTTACAGGCATTGCAAAAGATGTTCCTTCGAACTCTCATTTATATTTTGATTTGGTGGTGCCGCTTTCTAACTGGTACAAGGAGCCATGGTTTAATGTATGGTTAGACAACAACAACTTCACTTATTTGCTGCTTGATGAACATGCAAATAAAGCGCAGCTTGAAAAACGTTTTCCGCAATTCATGGATAAATATATGGCAGAAGATATGAAGCGTATGGGTGCACGTTTTTCACTTTTGCTCACACCATTAAAAGATGTTTATTTCAGTGCAGGCGGAGATTTTGACCCAATAAAACATGGCGATAAAACTGTTGTATTTATTTTTCTTTCCATCGCCATATTAATTCTGCTGATTGCCTGCATCAACTTTATGAACCTTTCTACCATTCGTGCAGTAGAACGTTCAAAAGAAGTTGGATTGCGAAAAGTATTGGGTGCATTACGCAATCATCTTGTATGGCAATTTATCGGAGAGTCCATTTTACTAACGCTTATTGCGTGCATACTTTCTGTAGGATTTTTAGAATTGCTGATGCCGTTTTATAACAGCTTGCTCGGTTACACATTAACTGTTTCATGGAATGCATTGCCGATTTATTTATTCTTAATTGGCGTAATTGTTATCGTTGGATTTTTAGCCGGCAGTTATCCTGCATTTTTTCTTTCCGCATTCAAACCAATTGAATCTTTAAAAGGAAAATTAAGATTGGGAAAAGGTGGTTCTATATTCAGACAATCATTGGTGATTGTACAGTTCAGTATTTCTGTGTTGCTTATTGTTGGAACAATCATCATTATAAAACAAATGAATTATGTAAAAAGCAAAGAGCTGGGTTATGATAAAGAACATGAAGTTGTTGTGCCGATAGATAACGGCGATATTTATAACAACATGCGCACTTTTAAAAATGAATTACAAAGCAAACGCAATATTGTATCGGTGTCTTTAATGTCTGGCGAGCCGGGAGGTTTTTTTGATGAATTTACTTTTGACGCTGAAGGTCAGCATGATGTATGGAAAGCAAGAACAGAGTTTGCAGATTTTGAATTTGTAAAAACATTAGGTTTAAAAGTTATTGCAGGCAGAGATTTTTCTCCGCAGTTTGCAACCGATACAACCGATGCAGTGCTTATCAATCGTACCGCGGCAGCCAAACTTGGTTTTACTCCGCAACAGGCAATTGGCAAATGGCTTAAAAACACATTTCGCGATAGCACGAAAAGAAGAATTGTTGGTGTAGTAGAAGATTTTAATTTCTTATCATTAAAAGAAAAAATGGATGCACTGGTAATTTCGCCAAGTGAAGACAGAAGAGTGGCTGTAATAAGGATAAAGCCGGGCAACGTTCAATCCGCAATTACAACAATAAAAGATGAGTATAATAGAGTAGCACCCTCCTATCCTTTTGAATACAGTTTTCTCGACCAAAAATTTAATGACTTATATAAAACAGATATTCGTCAGCAAAGCATATTAACGGTGTTTGCAGGGCTCGCTATTTTTATTGCGTGTCTTGGTTTATTTGGTCTCGCATCATTCACCGCTACAAAACGGTTTAAAGAAATTGGCGTAAGAAAAGTGCTGGGTTCATCAGTAGAAAACATTGTTGTGCTGTTATCAAAAGATTTATTAAAACCTGTGCTGATTGCAACATGCATTGCATTGCCTGTTGGTTATTGGGCAATGAATAAATGGTTGCAAAATTTCGCATACAAAACAAGTTTGCAATGGTGGATTTTTTTGCTGGCAGCAGTTATAACACTTGCAATCGCATTAATTACTGTAAGTATAAAAGCAGTGAAAGCAGCGGTGGCAAACCCGGTGAAGAGTTTGAGAACGGAATGAATGGTATAAAATAAATATTGTCTCAACTTAACCGTAAACAATATTTATAAAATAAAAAATGGACATGATCAGAAATTATCTAAAAACAGCATGGAGAAACATTAGAAAGAATAAACTTTTTTCTTTCATTAATATTCTTGGTTTATCACTTGGCATTGCAACATGTTTTATTATCATGTTATATGTGCAGGATGAATTGAGTTATGATAAATTCAATGTAAATGCAAACAACATTGTGCGTGTTATTTTTAAAGCAGATCTTAATGGTGGAAAGATTAATGAAAGCGTTGGTATGCCACCTCTTGCAGCAACCATGAAAAGGGATTTTCCGCAAGTGCAAGATGCAACAAGAATTGAAGATTTAGGTACTCCTAAAATTGCTTACAACAATATTGTTTTTAAAGATGATAAGTTTGCAACTGTTGACCCAAACCTATTTAGCATATTCACTTTACCTTTTATTGAAGGCGATTCAAAAACTGCTTTGGATGAACCTAATTCAGTTGTGCTAACACAGGCAACTGCACAAAAATATTTTGGTAAAGAAGAAGCAATTGGTAAAACCATTTCAATAACTACAGATTCTACATACATATATAACGTAACAGGTATTATAAAAAATATCCCGGTTAATTCGCATTTTCATTTTGACGTATTTGGTTCTATGAAGAGCATTGAACGCGCATCTGAAGATACATGGATGAGTGGCGGCTTTCATACTTATCTTTTATTAAAACCAAACACAGACATAAAGCAGGTTGAAGCCGGATTTCCTGCAATGGTTAAGAAATATATGGGTCCTCAGATACAACAGAAAATGGGTTTAAGCTTAGAAGAGTTTATAACAAAAGGTAACTCGCTCGGCTTTGCTTTACAACCATTGAAAGATATTCATCTTAATTCAAACACAACTACCGAATTTGAACCCGGCGGCAATGCAACTTATGTTTATATTTTTGGAGGCGTCGCTATTTTTATGCTGATTGTTGCCTGCATTAATTTCATCAATCTTTCAACAGCAGGCGCTTCTAAAAGAGCGAAAGAAGTGGGCGTAAGAAAAGTAGCTGGCTCAGGAAAATCTCAACTCATCGCACAGTTTTTATCAGAATCAATACTCATTACATTTTTTGCATTGTTTATTGCATTTGCTTTAGTACAACTTGCATTGCCTGCATTCAATAATATTTCGGGAAAACATTTAGGCTTTGATGTAAAACCTATTCTTGCATTTATTGGTTTGGGATTATTGGTTGGCGTTGTTGCCGGTATTTATCCTGCGTTTTATTTATCATCTTTTAAACCAATTGCAGTATTAAAAGGAAAACTTACAACCAATCATAAAAGCTTTGGTTTAAGAAGCGGTTTAGTAGTGTTTCAATTTTTCATTTCTGTTGCATTGATCATTGGAACAATCGTAGTATACCAGCAAATGAAATACATACAAAACAAAGACCTTGGTTTTAATAAAGAGCAAATTCTTATCATCCCAAATTCCTATGCACTGGGAAAAAATGAACAGGTATTTAAACAACAAATGCTGCAAGACCCACGCATTGTAAATGCAACTGGATCATATTATAAACCTGCAGGTCCGAGTAATTATAATAATGCATTAGCATATCCGCAGGGTAATGACAAACTGATTGTTAATGGTGTGGAATATCATGTTGATGAAAATTATATTCCAACATTAGGTATGAAAATGATTAGCGGCAGAAATTTTTCAAAAGAATTTGCAACAGATTCTTTCGGTATTATTTTAAATGAAACTGCAGCACATGCTTTTGGATGGAATGATATGAGCGCTGTTGGAAAAAATATAATCAGGCAAAATAGCGACAGGGGGAATAATATTCCATTTCATGTAATTGGTGTGGTGAAAAATTTCAATTTTAAATCACTGCACGAAGCGATTAGTCCTTTATATATGAGTTTGCAGCCTGAAGGCGGATTGATCTTTAAAATAAAAACAACTGATATTGCCGGCTTACTCGCAACGATGAAAAGAAAGTGGGATACTTACAATACAGGCGAATCATTTACTTATGATTTCATGGATGACCTTTTCAACAAAACATATTCAACAGAACAAAAAACAGGTTCAATACTCAATATATTTTCTATTCTGATTATTCTCGTTGCCTGCCTCGGTTTATTTGGTCTTGTAACATACACAGCAGAACAACGCACAAAAGAAATTGGTATAAGAAAAGTTTTAGGTGCCAGTGTAAGCCAGGTAACACGAATGCTATCAAAAGAATTTATTAAGCTGGTATTAATCGCATTCCTGATCGCATTTCCTGTTGCATGGTGGGCGATGAATAAATGGTTGCAAAGCTTTGCATATCGCATTAATATTTCATGGTGGGTTTTTGTTGTAGCAGGCATTTGCGCATTATTAATTGCATTGATAACGGTAAGCTTCCGGGCAATTAAAGCCGCGATTGCAAATCCTGTGAAAAGTTTGAGAACG
>JAICKT010000581.1 GCA_025927795.1 Parafilimonas sp.
GGAAACCATTACAGGCTTTACATCTTTGGTCGCAAGTTTTATAGATGCCTCATTATAATTGACGCTCGAAGTTGTTATAATTAAAGGCGCGAGGCTGTCCCTGAAAGTTCTTGTATTGAAATTTTTCAACACACCGACAACCGGGCCTTTTGTATTTTCTCCAAATTTTATCTCTTTGCCTAAAATATCATTCGGATTATTAATGTGCAAATTTTTTAGAAATATTTGATTCACTAGAAATTCCTTCATTGTATCTGAGGGTTCTAAGTTTCTGCCTGCAACCAATGGCAACTGATATACCGGAACATAGTCGTTGTCTGCTGTTTTAATTATTGACCAAAACCCAACCTTTTTTGAAGAATCATTGAAAGCGGGCATTGCCCAATTATCATTGTTGTCTTCAATAGGTGTGTTTGAACTAAAACTTACCTCCCGGATTCCGTTTATATCTTGCAGCTGTTGTTTAAGGTAAGCCAGTTTTCTATTACTGATACTGTCTGTTGGTAACGGAATATTTACAATTGCATTTTTATCAAAGCCCAACGGCTGATTTGTAAAAAAACTCATTTGTTTAACAATGATCAGAGTACCTATAATTAAGGTTTGCGCAATGATGAATTGAAATACAACGAGGCCTTTGCGCAGTGAAATACCTTTTGTGCTTTTAGCAGTAAGCTTGCTTTTTAATACATTGATGGGATTGAAAGCAGCGAGCACAACCGACGGGTAAAAACCTGCCAGCAACGTAACAACGATACATGTACCAGCAAGAAAAATCAAAATAGACAAAGAATCGGCAGCATTTATTTTTAAAGATAGCCCAAGAATGCTTCCAACATAAGGCAACGCAAGCCATGAAATAATCAATGCAAGCATAATTGCAGAAAACACGATCAAAAATGTTTCTGCAATAAACTGTATTTGCAATTGCCATTTATTACTTCCTAATACTTTTCTCACACCAACTTCTTTTGCGCGGTTAACAGCTTGCGCAGTTGAAAGATTAATAAAGTTGACACAAGCAATTAAAAGTATAAATGCAGCTATCAGCCATAGGATATTAATCATTTTATCACTGATGGTATTGTTACTAAAATCGCCGGCCTGTGTATCGTAATGAATATCTTTTAGAGACTGAATAGTTTGTTCATCTTTGTTATCCGGCCCTTTTACTTTTTTTGAATAAGCCCTTAATTGCTTATCAAATGTGGATGCCGTAATATTTTGAGGTAATAAAATATAGCAGCCAAAGTCTTGATCTGTACCATCATAATCTGTTGATTGCACCATATTTTTTGTAAAGCCTGTTCCATACGAAACCGCCAGCTTAATCTGAAAATCTGTATTGGCAGGTATTGTGGCAAGAACCCCTGTAACTTCTGCTATATCTGCATTGTTTATCTTAATCGTTTTACCCATTGCATTATCCCAGTTACCAAAATATTTTTCTGCTGTTTCTTTTGATAGAATCACATGGTTTGGGTCTTTCAAACTTTCATAAGAACCTGCCAATAATGGGAAATCAAATATTTTAAAGAATGAGGGTGTAGTATAATACAGACCTTTCTCTTCTTTAAATTTTTTATCCGTTTTATTCTTGTTGTTCAGCACAACAATCTGGTTATTCTCAGTCGCATAAAAAGGTGCAATTTGTTCTATTTGTGGAAACGCATCCTGCATTCCCTGTGGCAATCCAAAGGGCACACCTTTTCCATCAAAAATATCCTTTGAATCGGAGTGATGGTATTCCGTTAACACACGATAAATGCGATCCTTGTTTTTATGAAAATCATCAAAGCTGCTGTGGAATTGTATAATGATAAATATTATCATGCAAACAGCAATACCGATTGCTAAACCGGAGATGTTGACGATCGTATAATTCCTGTTTCGGGTCAAACTCCTGAACGCTGTTTTGAAATGATTTTTAAACATTTTATTTTCGTTTAACGATGTATGTTATTTTACAGTAAACCTGCCTACCGGCAGGCAGGCAAATAAATATTTTAATTTTTTATTTTCTCCTTTCTTTAAACCGCTGTCTGAACTCAGGCACAAACCGCTTATCATTCCGTTCTCAGACTCTTTACAGGATTGGCTATCGCTGCTTTTATAGCCTGGAA
>JAICKT010000307.1 GCA_025927795.1 Parafilimonas sp.
ATTGAAGATGGCATGTATAGATTAATGGATACAGGTTGGTACAGGTTCGCAAGCACTATCTTACTAAAAATGCAACCTGGTACTGATGCCACCTTTGAAAGCAAACTTTTCAAATCATTGTCTAATGCAATTGGTTCAAGTATAGAAATAGAGCATCTTGATAAAAAGCTTGTGGCAAAAAATAAAATTTTTTTAGTGCCGGCAATTATTGCGACAGTTGTGGCATGTTTTCTCATCATTAATGTTGCACTTGGTTTGTTTGGCGTATTGTGGTATAACATTAATAAACGCAGGAGCGAAATTGGTTTGCGCCGCGCTGTGGGTGCAACAGGCAATTCAGTTTCTAAACAATTAGTTGGTGAAGCATTAGTGCTTTCAACATTTGCACTTATCATCGGTTCTTTTTTTGCAGTACAATTTCCCTTGCTGAATGTGTTTGATTTACCGTCGGGTGTTTATATTGTTGCTATGTTGCTTGCTATTATATTTATTTATGTGCTCGTAATTATTTGCGCATTGTATCCGGGAAAGCAAGCCGCAGCAATTTATCCGGCAGTGGCGTTGCATGAAGAATAATACATTAAATTAAAAAGTAAAAATTCAAAATTGCGAGTTACACTAAGTTTTTACTTTTTTATTTTTAACTTTTGACTTTGTAATATGATTTTAATTATTGATGATGATATTGCAGTAAGAGCTTCGTTAGTGCTTTTATTAAGAAGCGAAGGGTACAAACCGATAACTGCATCTTCTGAGGCGGAAGCATTGAGCGCATTAAAGCATCATGAAATTTCTTTAATAATTCTCGACCTTAATTTTTCTATTGAAACGTCCGGAAAAGAAGGCATGGCATTGCTTGAAAAAATCAGGCAAATAAATTCTGTGGTACCAATAATTCTTATTACAGGTTGGGGAACGATTGAGCTTGCTGTACAGGGGATGAAACTCGGTGCAAACGATTTTATTAATAAACCATGGAGCAATGAACATTTATTACAATCAATAAAAACATTGCTTGATTTACAGGAAAAAAAATCAGAGCATCATACAAGAAAGCAGCTTGATGCGATGTATAATTTTCAACACATTATTGGCGAAGATGCACGCATGCTTGAACTGCTTGAAACAATTGGTCATGTTGCTGCAACAGATGCTTCTGTTTTAATAATGGGTGAAAGTGGAACGGGTAAAGAACTTATTGCAGAAGCGATTCATCAAAACAGTTTGCGCAGCAACAAGCCTTTTATAAAAGTAAATCTTGGCGGCATTTCTACTTCTTTGTTTGAAAGCGAAATGTTTGGTCATGTGCGTGGTGCATTTACAGATGCAAGAATTGACAGAGTGGGTCGTTTTGAAATGGCAAACAAAGGCACAATTTTTTTAGATGAAATTGGTGATTTGGATGCAGGCAGCCAGGTAAAATTATTGCGTGTGTTGCAAGATAGAACGTATGAAGTACTCGGCAGCAGCAGAACAAAAGTTGTTGATGTGCGTGTGGTAAGTGCTACCAACAGGAATCTTGATGAAATGGTAAATGATGGAACGTTCAGAGAAGACTTATTATATCGAATAAATCTTATCACTATAAAATTGCCTGCATTGCGTGAAAGACCAAAGGATATTCCATTGCTTGTAAATTTTTTCATCAATAATTTAAAAGAAATTTATAATCGTCCATTGCTTACTGTTACAAAAGATGCAATGAAATGGTTGCAACAATTAACATTGCCCGGCAATATTCGCCAGCTAAAAAATCTTGTTGAACGTTCTGTTTTGGTGAACAGAAAAGATGTATTGGATATTGAAGCGTTTCGTTCGCAATTAGAATTATCACCTGCAAAAAAAGGCAGCATACAATTGCCTGATGTTGGCGCATTAACTTTAGACGAAGTGGAAGTGCTGATGATAAAAAAAGCGCTGGAACATCATAATAATAAAGTGTCGAAAGCCGCGTCATCATTGGGTCTTACACGCAGTTCATTATATCGCCGTCTCGAGAAATACAATATTCCCTACGATGAAGCTTCGGACTAAATATATTTTGTTTGTTGTGATAGTGCATATTGCTGCGCTGGTGTTATCGTATTTTGTTTTTAAAAATTATCCGTTTCTTTTTATTGCATGTGAAGCCATAATTATTGTTTCAATTGTGATTGCCTGGAATTTGTATAAGCAATTAATTCAACCTTTAAAAATGCTGGCTGATGGAACAGAAGCAATTAAAGACAGGGATTTTAGCGTGAAGTTTTTAACAACAGGAAAATATGAAATGGATGAATTAATAAATGTGTATAATCAGATGATTGACCAGTTAAGAACAGAAAGAACAAAACAGGAAGAGCAACATTTCTTTCTTGAAAAATTAATTCAAACATCACCAACAGGAATTATTATTCTTGATTATGAAGACAACATTCAGCAAATAAATCCGAAAGCGATGGAGTTATTAAATGCAGATGAAAAAGAAATTAAAAATAAACCTGTTCATGAAATTTCAAATGCTATTATCCAGCAGGTAGCGCAATTAAAATCAGGTGAATCAAAAACAGTAACGCTTAACGGCGCATCAACATATAAAATACAAAAATCTCATTTTATAGACAGAGGTTTCCCCCGGCATTTTGTAATGATTGAAGAGCTCACGGCAGAAATTCTTGCTGCAGAAAAGAAAGCGTATGGAAAAGTTATCCGCATGATGGCACATGAAGTAAATAATACAATTGGTCCTGTAAATTCTATTCTTCAATCAGCATTAAAAAAAGAAAATCTCTGGAAAGAAAATGAAAATTTATTGCTGCAACATGCAATAAAAATTGCTGTTGACCGCAATCAAAATCTCAACATCTTCATGCGCAATTTTGCAGATGTTGTGCGCCTCCCGGAACCCAACAGAAAGCAATTAAACCTTCATGATTTAATACATGCCGTTGCAAAATTGATGGAAATAAAAGGGCAGGAGAAACAAGTTGAGTTTCAATATGCATTTGCGCAAGATGAATTTTATGTTTTTGCAGATGAACAGCAAATGGAGCAGGTGCTCATTAACATAACAAAAAATGCAATTGAAGCAATTGGTGAAAAAGGCACCATTATTTTCAGAACAGATATTTCAACAAGACAACTTACTGTTGTTGATTCAGGAAAAGGAATTGAAGATAAAGTTGCAGAACAATTATTCAGCCCGTTTTTCAGTACAAAAAAAGACGGACAGGGCATTGGTTTAACTATTGTTCGGGAAATATTATTGAATCATGGTTTTGAATTTTACCTGAAAAGCTTTTCTGAAAAGAGAACAGAGTTTGTGATAAAGTTTTAATTATCAGTTGAGGATTTCAGAGCTTCTTATTTAAACAATAAAAGTTACTTAGAGCAACTATCGGATAATCTAAATAATTTTTGTTATGACCAGATATAATTTAACAGCTTCTCAAAAAGCACAGTATGATAAATTATGATCTGTATTTAAAATGACTTTCATAACATTATCCAAATATTCCAATCATTATAGAACATCTTGAGGAAAGTGACGTGGTTCGTGCGAAGGAATTTTTAAATGAAAGATTAATAGAAAACGGTTGCTGACATTATAAACACTCACAAAAAAATCCCGCCGTTTGGCAGGATTGCACATTTCAAAAAATATTATTTACGCATTTGCAGTTGCAGTTTTCCTGGAAAGCTTTCTTTTAAGATTGCTTGCTTTGTTTTTATGTATCACACCTTTCTTTGCAAGTTTATCAATCATAGAAATAACTGAGGGCAAAGTTTCTCCATAAGCTTTATCATCTTTTGAAGTTTTTAAATCGCGGATAGCATTTCGCGTTGTTTTTCCATAATACTTATTACGTTCTCTGCGTTTTGCCGCCTGCCGCATATCTTTCTTTGTAGCTTTATGATTTGCCATAAAAATTTTTGGATGGCAAAGGTAAGGGAATTGAACTTTTAAATTGCAAAGTAAAAACTCAAAAATTCAAGATGCCTTAAATTAAACTTATATTTTTTATTTTTTTAACGGCTGCTTTGCCAGTTTAAATGTTAGTTCTGCCTGTAAAATAAACGATATTTGCAGTCGTATTATACGATAAACTGTCCAGATGAATGATTTCTCATATATAACAAGTTCACATCCTGCATATATCGAAAATTTATACCAGGATTTTGTGAAAGATCCCAATAGTGTTGATCCTGAATTAAAGAAATTTTTTGAAGGGTTTGACTTTGCTATTTCGAATGTAAATGGAAAAATAAACGGCAAGCAAACAAATGGCACCGAAGTTTTAGTACCGGCAAAAACCAGCGAAACATTAACAGGAAATGCCGAAGCTCAAACGGATTGGATGAAAGAAATCCGGGTGTACCGTTTAATTCTTGGTTACAGAAACAAAGGTCATTTAATTGCAGATACAAATCCTATCCGCAAACGCAAAAACCGCGGTGCAAATCTTGAGCTTTCGTTTTTTGGGTTAGGTGAAGCTGATCTTGATAAAACTTTTGAAGCCGGGAATATTCTTGGTCTTGGTAAAACAACGCTTCAAAACATTTTAGATCATTTAAAAGCCTGCTATGCATCTCATGTTGGTATTGAGTTTAAATACATCAGCGATCAAAAACAAATTGATTGGCTAACCAATGAAGTGGAAAAAAAATTTACTGATCCGCTTCCAATAGAAAGCAAAAAAAGATTGCTCGAAAAACTTAACCAGGGTGTAATCTTCGAGCAGTTTCTTCAAAAAAAATATGTTGGTCAAAAAAGATTTTCGCTTGAAGGTGGTGAAACAACTATTCCTGCATTAGATGCAATTATACAAATAGGTGCAGAACATGGCGTAGAAGAAGTAGTAATTGGTATGGCACATCGCGGCCGTTTAAACGTGCTGGCAAATATTATTGGCAAAACTTATGAACAAATTTTTAGTGAGTTTGAAGGAACTGCAAAGCTTGATCAAACAATGGGCAGCGGTGATGTAAAATATCATTTGGGTTACGGCAGCGATGTAGAAGCAAAGGATGGCAAAATTGTACATCTTAAATTAATGCCAAATCCTTCACATCTTGAAGCTGTAGATCCTGTAGTAGTTGGTTTTGCAAGAGCAAAAGCAGACATAGTTTATAAAAGCGATTTCGATAAAATTCTTCCTATACTTATTCATGGTGATGCATCAATTGCAGGGCAGGGAATTGTATATGAAGTAATACAGATGAGTGATCTGCAGGGTTATTATACCGGCGGCACTATTCATTTTGTAATAAATAACCAAATTGGTTTTACAACAGATTTTGATGATGCAAGAAGCTCTGATTATTGTACGTCATTAGCTGGTGCAATACAGGCACCGGTGTTTCATGTGAATGGTGATGACCCTGAAGCCGTAGTTAAATGCGTTGATATTGCAACGCGTTACCGGCAGGAATTTAACCAGGATATTTTTATTGATATGGTTTGTTATCGCAGGCACGGGCATAACGAAGGTGATGATCCTAAATACACGCAGCCGCATATGTATAAACTTATCGAGGATCATCCAAATCC
>JAICKT010000033.1 GCA_025927795.1 Parafilimonas sp.
ATTATGGTAAGGCGAATGATAGGTATGCGTGTTGGCACAGGCAACACTTCCGGCGCAGGTTATTTAGAAGGTGCATTGAATAAACATTACGTTTACCGTGACCTTGCCGGTTTATCAACTTATCTTATTGAAAGAAAAAACCTACCCAAGCTGCCCGGCGAATTAATAAAACATCTGAGTTTTAATATCGAATAAATAACGAAAGCGCAGTGTTGTCTGTCGTCATTTCGAACGCAGCCATCAGCAAATTTTAATTTGAAATATGTTACGGCGAAGTGAGAAATCTCTCAACAATAATCACGTTTAAATTCGAGAGATGTCTCGTTCCTCGACATGACGCACCATGCTGTTATATTAATCTTTGATTGTTCATTTACAATTAAAAATATAAACTAAGCTTTTATGGCTCTTACAATTTCTCTTTTTCCCGGCGGTCCGGCAATTTTTTCAACGCTGAAACCAGCGGCCTGCATAGCTCTGCGTACAATGCCTTTGCTGCAATAAGTAACTAAGGCTCCATTGGAAGTAAGTACATCAAACATTTTTCTAAAAATATTTTCTGTCCATAATTCGGGTTGTGCAGTTGGGTCAAAAGCATCAAAATAAATAAGATGAAATTTTTTATTGCTTGAAAAATCTTGCAATTGAACTTTTAATTTTTCAAATAAAAATAATGGGTGGATTATAATTTCTTTATTCCATTCACATTTATGTAACTGAAAAAAATGTTTCTGTAACTCTTTATTAAAGATTGATGAATAATTTAATTTTTCTGCTTCATCAATGGAAAGAGGGTAAGGTTCTATTGTTTGATAAAATATTTTTTGGCTATGCTTAATTGCTTCATTCAAACTAAGCCACGTATTCAGGCCCGTACCAAAACCAACTTCAAATACATTGAGCGCTTCATCTTTATTAAACAAATTTCTGGCTGATAAATAATGCAATCCCTCTTTTATAAAAACATGCATGCTTTCCTGTATTGCTCCATGCTTGCTGTGATAAGATACATTCAATTCGGGGCTAACTATTGTATGAGAGCCATCGCCAGTGAGGTGTATAATGCGGCTTGTTCCCAAAAAAATCAGTTTGTTTAAATTCAGTGAAACTAAAATAAATGCAATACAAACTTGCAGGTTTGATTGTAAATTGCGCCTTTTGAAATAACAATTTATTTTTTGTGTTGATATGACAACTGTTTTAAGTGACGAACGTAAAAGGATTCATCCGCATAAATTTGTTATGTGGATTGCGATGGGCAGTATTGTAATGATGTTTGCCGGCTTAACAAGCGCTTATCTTGTGAGAAAAGCAGAGGCTAACTGGCTTGTTTTTAGTTTGCCGCCTGTGTTCTGGTTTTCAACAGCCGTTATCTTAATCAGCAGTCTTACCATGCATCTTGCATTAAAATCTTTTAAAGCAAGAATAATGAGGCGTTATCGTTTGTTTATTACACTTACTGCTATGTTGGGTGCATTGTTTGCTATACTTCAATATACAGGGTTTGATTACCTATATAGTCACGGCGTACAGGTTTTTGGTGTAGGCAGCAATCCTTCCGCATCATTTTTAGGTATTATTATTGGATTACATGCCCTGCATGTAATTGGTGGTGTAATTGCCCTTTTCATAATATTTTTGAGAGCATATAGTTTAAGAGTAAAACGGTATAATGTTACGTCTGTAGAAATTATAAGCACTTACTGGCATTTTGTAGATATTCTCTGGATTTATTTATTTATATTTTTAAAATGGCTGTAGTGAAGAAAAATTTTTTAGTTATTTAATTTTTTTCAACCTCAGCCAATAACTTTGCCTCAATACAATTAAAAGAATACATGGCTACAACTGCAACAACACCAAGAATGTGGAATGGAGGGCGAAGCCCGTTTAATGTTGAGTATGGCAAGCTGATGATGTGGTATTTTTTAATGAGCGATGCTTTTACTTTCGGTGCATTTCTTATTTCTTATGGCACCACACGCTTTGCTACTAATGGCTGGCCAAATCCCAATAAAGTTTTTGATAAAGCTCCTTTTATAGGGGGCGGTTTTCCGCTGGTGTATGTGAGCTTTATGACCTTTGTTCTCATCATCAGTTCTGTAACTATGGTGCTTGCTGTGCATGAAGGGCATAAAATGAACAGGAAAGGTGTTGTAAAGTACCTTATCCTTACTATTATTGGCGGGCTTATATTTTTAGGTTCGCAAGCATGGGAGTGGACGCATTTATATATGGAGGGAGCATGGTGGGGCAGAAATCCTTTTCCTAATTATGATGGAACTATCAGCACAACAAATTTTACAAACTTCTTTTTTACAATAACAGGCTTTCATGGCTTTCACGTATTCTCTGGTGTGGTAATAAATGTTATTATGCTTATAATGACGTTGAAAGGCACATTTGATAAAAGAGGTCATTACCTGATGGTTGAAAAAGCCGGCTTATACTGGCATTTTGTTGATCTTGTTTGGGTTTTTGTATTTACCTGTTTTTATCTTGTTTAATTTTTGAAATTTAAAATTTAATGGAACATACTTTAGAATCGTTGGCAGAAGAGCACCATGTCGGCGGCGGCAGAAAAGAAATTTATCGTGTTACAATCATTCTTTCAGTGCTTACAGGTCTTGAGCTTGGGCTTGGATTTGCAATGATGTACATGCCTTATGAAAGTTTAGAAAGACATTTATTTAAAGGGATAATTTTAATTTTAATGGTTGCTAAAGCATTTTATATTGTTGGATATTTTATGCATCTGAAGCATGAAATAAGAAACCTTGTAATGACGGTTGTTGTGCCTTTGTTCTTATTTGTTTGGTTTATCATCGCATTTTTATCAGACGGCAATTCTTTTAGAAATAATAAGAACACATGGGACAGAGACCACAAAGAACGCAGCCAGCAACAAATGCCTGTAAAAGAAGAAGAGAATACGCATAAAATGGAATAGATTTTTATGATGATTAAAATTGTACTAAAACCATCGCATGCTTTCGCGGTGGTTTTTTATTTACTCACTTTTGCACTATGAACAAAAAAGCACTGCTCGCAATTACCATTGCAGTTTTAATTCCATTAATAAGTTATTTTCTCGTAAAGCAGGCAAGCGATAAAGCAATCGCATTACCCGCACATTATTTTCCTGATACTGTAATTAATAAAATTGAGGAAGGCAAAAGCATTAATGATACAGTGTGGCATAAAGTTGCAAACTTTCATTTGATAAACCAGTTAGGTGATACAGTTAGTTTGTATTCGTTACAGGGGAAATTAATTGTAATGGATTTTTTCTTTACATCATGCCGTTCTACCTGCCCCATTATTACGCAAAATATGCGCAACATGCAGCGCTCTTTTATGAAAGGTGGTGATCAAATGACTGCACCCGATTCAAATATTGTTCAGTTTATTTCTTTTTCTGTTGATCCCGAAACAGATTCTGTACCGCGTTTAAAAAAATATGCAGATCACTACCAGATAGATCCCGACAATTGGTGGTTGCTTACCGGCAATCGTGATACAATTTATAATTATGCATTTAATGAATTAAAGGTTGATAAAATTGATACGCTAACACCCATCAATCCTGATTTTGTTCACACCACAAGATTTGTTTTAATTGACAAAAATTTTAATGTGCGTGGTTTTTATGATGGAACAGATTCTGCATCGCTTGATAAATTATCAAAAGATATTGGTTTGCTAATGTTAGCCGTTGATGATAATCCCGAAAGTTTGCCATTTGATCCTGTGCAGATGGTAATATTTTTTGCTATTGCATTAGTGGCAACCATATTTGCTGTGCGTCTTATCTTTCGTAAAAGAAATAATAATGCCTGAACTATTACAACCGGCAATTAAAAAAAATGATAAACAGGCGAAGCTGTTGATTCTTGTTTTTTCTTTTGTGATTTTTGCTGCTATTAGTTTTTTGACACAGGTAAAAATTAATGTGAATCTTGGTTTTAATGTGCATGTATTTGCTTTTGCAAATGCTATTATAAATTCAATCATAGCCATATTACTTGTTGCGGCACTCATTGCTGTAAAGAATGGCTTTTACTTATTGCATAAGCGCATTATGATAACTGCCTTGATTTTATCAGTCATATTTCTCATATCATATATTGCGCATCATTTGCTTGCGGGCGAAGCTTATTTTGGTGATATAAATCACGACGGAAAACTTAGCGCAGATGAAATTGCAGCGGTTGGCAATACAAGAATAGTTTACCTTATTCTTTTAGCCATGCACATTCTTTTAGCCGCTATTATTTTACCATTTATTTTGTTTACTGCTTATCGCGGATTGATTAGTGAATTTCCAAAGCATATAAAGCTGGCGCGCATTACATGGCCGCTATGGTTTTTTGTTGCTGTATCGGGTCCGGTTATTTATTGGATGATTCATCCTTATTATCGGTAAAATATTTTTATGCATTTTGAAAACGATTTATTATTTGCGCAAAAAGCAGATGAAAAAGGCGAACTAAAAGATTTTAGAAATAAATTTTTCATTCCGCAACACAATGGAAGCGATGCAATTTATTTTGTGGGAAATTCACTCGGGCTTCAACCCAAAAAAGTAAAAGATTATATACAACAGCAATTAGATGATTGGGCACAATTTGGTGTTGAAGGTTATTGGCAGGCCAAAAATCCATGGATAAATTACCAGGATGATTTTACAACACCACTTTCAAAAATTGTTGGTTGTTTGCCTGCTGAGGTTGTTGCGATGAACCAACTTACGGTAAATCTTCATTTGCTGATGGTAAGTTTTTATCGCCCCACAAAAACACGTTACAAAATTATTTGTGAAGCCAAAGCATTTCCTTCAGATCAATATGCATTTGAGTCACAGGTGCGATTTCATAATCTAAATCCTGAAGAAGCAATTATTGAAATAAAGCCGCGCAATGGCGAATATAATTTGCGGACAGAAGATATTATTTCAACTATTCGGCAACATTCAAATGAAACAGCTTTGGTTTTATTTGGTGGGATAAATTATTACTCTGGCCAATTTTTCGATTTAAAAAAAATTACAGAAGCCGCACATGATGCGGGCGCTTATGCAGGCTTTGATTTAGCGCATGCAGCCGGTAATGTTGAATTGAAATTACATGATTGGAATGTTGACTTTGCGTGTTGGTGTTCTTATAAATATCTGAACTCAGGTCCCGGTGGAATTGCCGGCGCATATATTCATGAACGTTATGCGACGGATCTAAATTTCCCTCGCTTTGCAGGGTGGTGGGGTTATGAAAAAGATACAAGATTTCAAATGGGAAAAGGGTTTAAGCCGATACCAACTGCAGAAGGATGGCAATTGAGTTGTACGCAGGTTTTGCCAATGGCGGTGCATAAAGCTGCGCTTGATATTTTTGAGGAAGCAGGTATTGAAAATCTTCACACAAAAAGAAAAAATTTAACTGCTTACCTGCATTTTATTTTAAGTGATATTAATCAAAACAAAAAGATTTTTGAAATAATTACTCCTGCAAACAAAGAGGAGCATGGTTGCCAGGTTTCTCTTTTATTCAACGAAAAAGGGAAAGAAATTTTTCATGCACTTACAGAAAATGGTGTGATGGCTGATTGGCGTGAACCTGATTGTATTCGTGTTGCACCGGTGCCTTTGTATAATACGTTTGCAGATGTTTGGCGCTTTGGAAATATTATTCAAAATATTCTTCAGCAATAATTACAATTTCAAAACCTGTTTAAATTTTTTCAGTTCATCAATTTCCTGCGGAGTAATTACTTCGTTGTTATCATACTTCGATTTTAAAAAAACAACTCTTTTATGTTGCGGATATTTTGCAAGTATTACATCAATTAATTCACCCGCTGCTTTATCTTTTTCAAACATTGGTTTTATTTCCGGTAATTCAGATTTAAACCTGTTTGGCATTTTTTTAATTAATGCTTCCAGTGTTGCAAGTTTTGCTCCCTGTAATTTTTCAATATTGCTTGCCTTGCTATGTAAACCCTGCAATTGTTTTTTACTTAAGCTTCCGCGTTTTTGATATTGTTGATATAAACTAATTATAAAAGATGAAACAGGATAAGCTAAAATGCATTCTTCAAGCACTTCATTAACGATGTCAATATCCGAATTTTTATTTTGCATTAATCAATCATTATAAAATTTGAAAGTCTTCTGTTTTCGGCATTTTTTGCAGGGCAATCATAAATATTTCAGGTGGCGAAATTATTTTACGCAGTTGCGTGTTCATCCAGGCGCCTTCAATAATAATTGTTGCGCAAAGTATGTTATCATCTTTTATCAACTCATGTTTCATCGACCATTTTTTACCGTTTGTTGTAATACTTTTCATTTTGAGATTGATGCTTATTCTGTCTCCAAATTTTATTTCTCTTTTAAACATGCATTCTTCTCTGAATAAAATTGGGCCAATAAAATGTTGCGTCATTACTTCTGGCGTAATGCCATTATCAGTTAAAAAACATACGCGGCAATATGCGCCAAAATCGTAATAAACAGAATGACGCAGATGAAAATTAGGGTCAAGATCACTCCATCTTATTTCAACCTGTTTTATATAGTTCATTTAATGAAGATAAAAAGCAACCATTATATATGATTAATAAATGCAGTTATTTTGCAGTGATTAATTCTTTCAATGCAAAAAAATATTGCTGATCCGACCCTTCAATCAAAATCCTATAAAAAGAATGTTTTACTGCTTATACTTTTATTTTCAATTGTTAGATTGATTGTTGCATTTACTATTGAACTGGGTAATGATGAATCTTATTACTGGTTTTATAGTCAGCATTTAAAATTGAATTATTTTGATCATCCACCAATGGTTGCATTATGGATTCGCATTTTTACATTAAATCTTTCTTTGCAAAATTTTCCGGGCTTTATAAGATTAGGTAGTGTAATTGGTTGCGCTTTATCAACCTGGTTTATGTATAAATGTGTTGCGCAATTATGTTCTGAAAAAGCTGGTTGGTTTGCTGCTTGTTTATATAATGCAAGTTTTTATGCAGGTATTACCGCAGGCATTTTTATTATGCCCGATTCTCCGCAAATGGTTTTTTGGACATGGAGTATGTGGATGATTGCAAAGCTTTGTACAGATGATACAAAAATTTTAAGCTGGATATTAGTTGGTATAAGTGTTGGGCTTTGCATAATGAGTAAAGTACACGGCCTTTTTATTTGGGTGGGCATTGGTTTATATGTTTTAATTTATAAACGCGCATGGCTTGCAAAACCCTATTTATATGTAGCAGTTGCCATCAGTATTTTAATTTGTTTGCCGATATTATTCTGGAATATCAAATACAATTTTATCACTTACACTTTCGATAGCCGGCGCATTGCTGTGTATGGTTTTGCAATTAATTTTAAGAGCTTTGCCATACAAGCTGTTCAGCAGATATTCATCAACAACCCATTCAATTTTATATTGATCGTGCTTGCACTTTTTAGCTGGAAAAAATATCAGTTAAAAGATATACCGGCATTAAAGATTTTTAATTTAACGGGCTTAACACTTGCCTTGTTATTACTATATATTTCTTTATACCGTGATGATACCTTACCGCATTGGAGTGGGCCTGCTTATGTAACACTTATTCCGCTTGCAGCAATTCGTTTAAATGAAATGAAAAAAATAAATAAGTTGCCAAAATTGGTTACAGCTGCAATAATGAGTTATTTTTTATTCCTGATTTTTTGCACATTATTCATTTTATATTATCCGGGAGATTTTAAAAGTGCTAAACCACCTTACAAAGGTTCAAATGATCTTACAATAGATAATTATGGATGGAAGCAGGCAGGCAAACAATTCGACAGCCTGTATGCAGACGAAGTAAGTAAAAAAATTATGCCTTCATCTTCACCCGTTGTAAGTTATAAATGGTGGGGCGCACACCAGGAATATTATTTTTGCAGACCATTAAGTATTCAGATGATTGGGCTGGGCGGCGTAATAAACCTGCATGAATATTTATGGATGAATACGCTTAGAAAAAATAAAGTTGATTTAAGTAAAGCATATTGTATTGTGCCTTCAGATGAATTTTACAATGCGAAAACTATGTATCAGAATTTTTATACGCACATAGAATTTGTAAAAGATATTTCAATTAAACGAAGTAATAAACCTGCAGTTAATTTTTATGTTTATCGTTTAAGCGGATGGAAAAATAATTTGCCTGAAATAAAATATTAATTTAATGTTCGCAACAAGAATTATTTTCTGCCTGTGCATCTGTATCGTATTTATCATGGTGTTTTACCCAGTCCATAAGATTGCCATTCGGGCCTGTTTCATTTCTGCCTTTTGGTGTAAGATCCAGAAACATGTATGCGCCAACCAGTTTTTCATCACCTCTTGCAAAAGTTGAGTATGTGTGATAAATATTTCCTTCTTCATCTTTATAAAATACACTTATGCCAGGCATCTCTTCACTTCCTGCAGGTAACATATTATAGTTATAGTACACTTCACCTCTTTCCAAATCTTCTTTTGTGCAAGACACATGAAAATCATAATTGAAATCATTTTCCTGTGATGATACCCATTTAAATTGCCAACCCATACGTTTTTTAAAAGGTTCAATTTTAGCAACCGATGCGCGTGAAACCGCTACAATTGTAACATCATGATGTTTTAAATGAAAATTTGCTCCATCAATATGATCAGCACCGAACGAACATCCTACACATCCTTCTTTCCATTCCGTTCCAAACATAAAATGTTTAATGATTAACTGGCTGCGACCTTCAAACAGATCGGACAATGTCTCTTTTCCGTTTGGTGTATCAAAAACATAAGTCTTGTCAATCTTAACCCACGGCAGATTTTTGCGTTCTTCATTTATCCTATCATTCAAGCGTGTAAGCTCTTTTTCTTTTTTCAAAAGTTGTTTGCGTGCATCAATCCATTCTTCGGTTGAAACAACCTTATGATTTTTTAATGAATGATTTAAATTGTTTTGACGTTTTGTTTCCATAAAAAATAAATGGTGTTATAGAAATATTTAATAACAAACTTACCATTCCGAGATAAAAACAAAAAGTGCAAACACGACAAACTAAAGGGCTGATTACGACAACAAGTACTTACCTTTAAAAATGCACAAAGAATATTCTAACGAAGAAATCACTATCATTTGGCAACCTGAAAAATGTATGCATAGCGGCATTTGTGTAAAAACTTTACCGGCTGTTTATCATACTAAAGAAAAACCATGGATTAAACCGGAGAATGCAACTACGCAAGAATTAATAGAGCAGATTAAAAACTGTCCTTCCGGCGCGCTAAGTTTTAAGTACAACGAAAAGAAAAATTAGCAGAATATTTTATTTAAGCAATTTGATTTTTAGCAATGTCCGAGTGCCCAATATACCAATAAAAAAACCAGAATAGTTCCCAGGCAACCACCGCCCCATTTATAACCGGCATAACCTGCAATCAAAGTTCTTAACCAATCACGCATAAAATTTTTTTATTTATTGTTTAAAAAATTATGCCATTTATTATACGGCAAAGAGCTGCAGGTAAAATTATAAATCCTTTGCGCTCCTTATCTTTAAAAAAAAATTGTAATGAAAAAAAACAGCTTGCTCATTTTTATACTTTTACTTTTTTTATCCCTTAGTTTGAATGCACAATACACACCAACAAAAGAAAATCTCGAAGCAAGAGAATGGTTTGCTAATGCAAAGTTTGGATTGTTTATTCACTGGGGACCCTTTAGTATTCCGGGAGATGGAGAATGGGTGATGCAGCAGCGCAACATCACTGTAAAAAATTATACACGATTAATGGATTTTTTTAATCCTGAAAAATTTGATGCAGCGCAATGGGTAAGCATGGCAAAGAATGCAGGCATGAAATATATCACTTTAATAACCCGACATCATGATGGATTTAGCATGTGGGATACTAAATATTCTGATTTTAATATCATGAATTCGCCTTATCATAAAGACATTGTAAAAGCAATTGCAGATGAATGCCATAAGCAAGGCATAAAATTATTTTTATATTATTCATTGCTCGATTGGCGGCGCGATGATTATAGTTACTGGACAGGAAGAACAGGTCAAGGTACAGGCAGAACTGTACATGGTAATTGGAGTGATTATATAAAATTTATGGAGAACCAGTTGACAGAATTACTCACAAATTATGGTGAGATTGGAGGTATTTGGTTTGATGGTTATTGGGATCAAACGGCACCGGAAGGCGCAGCAGACAGAACCCCAAAAGTTGATTGGCATTTAGATGAAATTTATGCGTTGATTCATAAACTGCAGCCGCAATGTTTGATTGGAAATAATCATCATCTTTCACCATTGCCCGGCGAAGATTTTCAAATGTTTGAACAAGATTTACCGGGTGAAAATAAAAGCGGGCTTAGTTATCAAAAGCCATCTGATTTGCCGCTGGAATCTTGTGTAACTATGAATAATTCATGGGGTTTTAATATCACAGATACATCATACAAAACACCAAAACAATTAATAGATTTACTGGTAAAGGCAAGTGGTTATGGCGCAAATTTTTTATTGAATATTGGCCCAATGCCGAATGGTGTTGTGCAACCGGAATTTCGGGAAAGGCTTGCATACATGGGTAATTGGCTGCACACTTATGGCGAAAGTATTTATAATACAAAAGGCGGCTATATTCAACCGCAAAAATGGGGTGCAATAACACAAAAAGGTGATACAATGTTTGTACATGTTTTGAATGATAGTTCAACAACAATTGCGCTTGAAAATTTTCCTTATAAAAAAATTACAAAAGCATATTTGCTGAAGGATAATTCATCAATAAAAACTTCATTAAAAAACGGAGCACTTGATATTGAAGCAATAAAAATGAGGGATGATGAGCCTGACGAGGTGATTGTGTTAATTTGTAAAAATAAAGCTTAAATCTAATTGGATAAAACATCTGTTCTTTTATACTTAGTGCCGCAAGCTTCAATGCAACCGCCCATTAATGTTAGCGTGTTATTTTCAATTTTAAAATATAAATTTTGACTTGTTCCATCTGAATAAAACATTGTTAGTGTTGAATCGCTGGTAACATTATACCTGTTTATATTTCGGTATGGATTGACTGGATTTTCATAAGCGGTATTATCTTTATTAAACTGGATGATATAATCTGCTGTTGCAGGCATCCATGTTCCGCTACCATCGCCGGGGTCGGCAAGCGTTTCAGTGAGTTTCCATCTTCCAATTAATGATGAATTGTTATCAGAAGATTTTGTGCAGGCTAAAGCGATTAAAAAGAATGAGAAGACTGTAATAAAATATTTCATTAATCAATTTTTCTAACTAACAATTAATAAAGGCAAAACGTTGTAACAATTAAATAGAACTATAAATTTTTCTATAACCATCAGCCATTTGTTTTACATTAAAGTTTGTTTGCAACATATTTAAAGATGCTTCACCATGTTTATGCAACAATTGTTTTTGATTTATGTATTGATGAATAAAATCAATTGCTTCTGTTTTTTTGTTGAATAAAAATCCATTTACATTATTTACAACTAAATCAGAGTTACCCGGACAGTTGGAAAGCAGCAAAGGCAAGCTCATACTCATTGCTTCAAGCACTGCATAAGAAAGTCCTTCCCATAATGCAGTTGAAATATAAAGATTAGCTTCAGATAAATATTTTTCAACTTCAGTATGCGGCACCCAACCTGTTATTGTTATGTTGGGTGATGAAAGTAAGTTGCGTTGATCGCCATCTCCAATCCATGTAAATTTTACATTTGAATTATTTACAAATGCCGAGGCAATTTGATTAAAAACAAATGGATTTTTTTGTTGTGTTACCCGACCTATATTAACAATGTTTAAGATGCTGTCATCAGTATTTTTTTTGGAATATTGCGAAAAATATATTCCGTTATTTACATAATCTGCTTCCATGTCTATTTTATGATAAGCGTCTGCTTCAGATTTTGAAACACCAACAATTTTTGCAGGAAAAATATTTATGCTTTTTTCAATCAGTGCGAAAAAATTGCGCGTGAATGCGGAAACATCTTTTCGCAGAAATGTTGCACCATGCGGTGTATAAATAATTTTTTTTTGCCTGATTTTTTTTGCGGCAATTCTGCCTAAAATATTTGCTTTGGCAGAATGCAGATGTAAAACATCAAAAGGTTTTTCCTTTTTTAAAATCTTAATTAAGTTATTAAGTGCTTTTATATCTTTTACTGGAGAAATATGTGTTTCAATATTATGCCATGCAATAAATTTTACTGAAGATGGAAATGTTGGTTTTGCTTTCTCAAATAAGTAATGTCTTCCATAAATAATAGTGTGCTCAATTTCAGGAGTTTCATTTGTTAAGCATCGAAGAAATTCTATCACACCACCTTCAAACGCTTCGGTTACATGTACAATTTTCATTGCAGCAATCTATTATTTAAGTAAGGTATTTGGATTATGCAGAAAGCGCGAAATCAATTACTTTAAGCTGAATTATTTTTTCGCCGTTCCATTCGTTCCAATCAAGTGTATAAACAACATCAAGCGGACGGCGTGTTTCAATTAAGTGAAACTTATCAGCCATATTAAAACCAATGCCGGTAAAAATTTTATCGTGCTGTTGTAAAACAAATCTTATATGTTGTTCTTTTACAGATTTCGAATAACCGGTATCTTTTACATTTCTGCTTAAAAAAACAGGGCGCATGTTTCCAGGTCCAAACGGTTCCATCTGGTTTAATATATTTACAAACGTTGCATTAATTTCATTAAAGCTTAATTCTGCATCAATAATAATTTCAGGCGTTAATAAATTTTCATCAATAGTTTCAGAAACAATCTTTTCAAAGCTGTTTATAAAATCAGGAAGTTTTTCTTCATACATAGATAATCCTGCAGCAGCAAAATGACCGCCATAACCCAACAAATGTTCGCGGCATGCATGAATGGCTTCATACAAATTAAAACCGGGAACACTGCGTGCACTGCCGGCAATTATATCGCCGCTTTTAGTTAATACAACTGTAGGACGATAATAATTTTCAATCAATCGTGAAGCAACAATTCCTACTACACCTTTATGCCAATGATCTTTATAAACTACTGTTGTTTTTCTTTCTTTGTGAATAACATCACCTTCAATTATTGCCAATGCTTCATCAGTAATATTTGCATCTGCTTCTTTGCGTTCTGTGTTATCGTTATGCAACATGCCTGCATATTCAAGTGCCTTGTTATAATCTTCTTCAATAAATAATTGCACAGCTTTTTTTGCATCATCCATTCTTCCTGCAGCATTAATGCGTGGTGCAATAATAAAAACAAGACTGTTTATATGAACTTGTTTTTGCATGCCTGCCAAATGCAGCAATGCTTTTAAACTGATTGCAGGATTTTCATTTACTTTTTTTAATCCGTAAAATGCAATCACACGGTTTTCACCATTAATAGGAACTATATCTGCAGCAATTGCTACGGTAACAAGGTCAATATATTTTAAGTATGATTCTTCATTAAGATTAAGCTCTTCACTTAATGCCTGCATTAATTTAAATGCAACACCACAACCACATAATTCTTTATAGGGGTAATTGCAATCTTTTTGTTTAGGATTGAGCACAGCAACAGCATCAGGAATTTTTTCATCAGGAAGATGATGATCGCAAATAATAAAATCAATGCCTATCGTTTTAGAGTATGCAACAAGCTCAACAGATTTAATACCACAATCAAGGGAAATGATTAATGTATAATTATTTTCTTTAGCAAATTCAACTCCTGCAAGCGATACACCATAACCTTCACGATAACGATGCGGAATATAAAATGATACGTTTGTGTAAATTGATTTTAGAAATTTATACATGCAAGCAACTGCGGTTGTTCCATCAACATCATAATCACCAAACACTAAAATTTTTTCGTTGTTTTTTATGGCTGATAAAATACGTGTAACGGCTTTAAGCATGTCTTTCATTGTCCACGGGTCATGCAAGTGAGAAAGCTGCGGACGAAAATAATTATGTGATTTATCAAATGTATTTATACCGCGTTGAACGAGAATACTGCATAAGGTTTTACTTATACCGAGGCTATTTTTTAGCTGCGTTGTTTCTTCTTCATTTGATGAAATTATATTCCAGCGTTTTTGCATTAATAACTCCTGTCTGTTGTATAACGAACTAAATCTTCAAGTGCATCTCTTGTTTCAGAGGTTTCAAATTCATAAAGAATTTTTAATGCTTCATCTCTGAAAGAAAACATTTTTGTTTCCGCATATTCAATACCGCCACTACTCTTTACTGCATCAATAATAAACTGCACTTTTTCTTTATTACGGTTATCATTTTTTACAATATAAATTATTTTTTTTCTTAAATTTTTATCGCAACGATTTAGTGTAAAAATTAAAGGCAATGTTAATTTCTTTTCTTTAATGTCAATACCTGTTGGTTTGCCAATGTTTTTATTGCCGTAATCAAACAAATCATCTTTAATCTGAAAAGCCATTCCCACTTTTTCGCCAAATTGCTGCATTTTTTCTATATAATTAGTCTCTGTGAAAGTGGTGCTTGCTCCAGCACCGCATGCAGATGATAATAAAGATGCAGTTTTACCTTTAATAATGTTATAATAAATATTTTCATCCATATTAAGGTTGCGTGATTTTTCAATTTGCAACAACTCGCCTTCGCTCATAAGCCTTACAGCTTCAGAAAGAATTTGTAATACTTTATAATCATTGTTATTTAAAGAAAGCAGCAATCCTTTAGAAAGTAAATAGTCTCCTACTAAAACAGCAATCTTATTTTTCCACAAAGCATTTATAGAAAAAAAACTTCTGCGTTCGGGTGCTTCGTCCACAACATCATCATGTACTAAAGTTGCTGTATGTAATAGTTCAACCAACGAAGCCGCACGATATGTAGCTGTAGTTATTTCACCACCCAATTTTGCGCTTAATAAAACAAACATTGGACGCATTTGTTTCCCTTTTCGTTTTACAATGTATTGCATTATTCTGTCAAGCAATGGTGCATTACTTTTAACTGCTTTGCTAAAATAATCTTCAAACTTTGTTAAATCTTGGTCTATTAATTGTATAGCTTTCTTCATTAAATTTAATCAAGCTTGCAAGTTATGTTTAAACAAGTAAAGAAAATATGCAGCAAATTGAATAAAGGTTTTGTCATTAACTGAGTTAAAAAGAAAAATAGATTATAAAATTTGATATTTCATAACCAATCTATAATTTTGCGTTTAACTATTTATTAAAGGGAAACATTAACAATTTAAAAAATTTACCTATGGTAAGCAAAAAGTTTAAACTGCTCTTAGCAATTGTAGCACTACTGCAAACAGCGTCTTATGCACAAGACACAACGCATATGTCGATGTCTGGTAATGGTACAGATGCTAACTGGGCTTATGATTCTTCAAAAATTTCTTCGAAGAATATGCCTCAATACAATGAATTTACAAATTATCAAAATCCTTATCCTCCAAAGCCTCGCAGCCAATGGGAATTAAGTTTTGGCGGCGGTAATGCTTTTATAATTGGAGACAGACCAATGTTTGCCAAACAAGATGGCGCAGATGGTGGTTACGTAGGTGGAGTAACAGGAAGTATATCTGCAAGATTTCCGCTTAGTCATGTTTTTTCCGGAAGATTAGGTTATATGGCAAGTATGCAAAAGATTCCCGGATATAAAGGAAATAATGCTACTTTTTATATTCCTTTCAGTTCTAACGTTACACATGCATTGACTATGGATTTAATTGCTTCGTTAAATACCATTAGTTCACATAGAGGTAATCCAAAAACAAATATCTACGTGTTTGTAGGATATGATCTTGCAGCAACTCAAGTTGCAAAAGGAGTAAAAGGAGGATTTAAATATGACGGAACTGTTTATAATGGTTCTAATCCTGATCTTCCTAATTTATATGCAAACGATGAAAATAAATTTATAACTACATTCCATAAAGATAAATTTGGTAACAAAAATCAAGCGCTTTATCATAATATAGATTTTGGTGGTGGATTAGCTTTTAAACTTAGCTCAAAAGTTAATTTAGCTTTTGAAGAAAGAATTGCTAATTCACTTACAGGTGTAGACTTTATGGACGGGTTTAGTGGCAGAAGAGGTAATGGTACTACCGCAGATAAAATGGCTTACTCAACCGTTAAGTTGAACTTTAATTTAGGAAATCCTGCAACTCACACAGAACCATTATGGTGGATCAATCCTAATAACTATATCTATAATGAAGTTGCAACACCAAAGCACATGAAGATACCAATTCCTGTTTTACCTGATGCAGACGGTGATGGTGTAACTGATCAATTTGATATGGAACCAAACACACCTGCAGGTTGTGCAGTGGATGTTCATGGTGTAAGTCTTGATACTGATGGTGATGGTGTTCCTGATTGCCGTGATAAAGAAAAACTTACTCCACAAAATTGCTTCCCTGTTAATGCTGATGGTGTTGGTACTTGCCCAGAACCAGAATGTTGCAAAGCAATTGATTCTTTAAAAATGCAACCGTCATGTTCTATTGGAAGTTTACCAAGTGTACAATTCAGAAATGGTAGTGCTACATTAAATGCAACTGCTAAATCACTTCTTGATAATGTAGCTCAACAATTAATGGCAAATCCAAATTGTAAAGTGAAATTAGTAGGTTATGGTGCATCAGATAAGAGAGCACAACAACTTAGCTGGGATCATGTAAATGCTGTTAAGACTTATCTTACAGAAAAGCAAGGCATTTCTGAATCACGTGTAATCTTCACTTACGGTATGGAGGGTACAGGTACAACAGTTGATTTGGTTCCAACTACAGAAGAAGGTCCAAATACCGTTCCTGCTCCTCATCCAAATCTTCAGAAATCAAAATAAAATAAATAATCTTTTAGAAAGCCGCTACACCTGTAGCGGCTTTTTTAATTGATAATAATTAACCTTTAGCACCTTTTGAGACGCTAAAAAATCTTACCTTTGCCGCTCAATTTTTTTTTGCATTTTTTTGCGCTTATTAAACAGAAGATAAAAAATATAATACAAACTTTTTATGGCTGACTTAAGATTACAAAGAAATTTCGGTATTGCCGCTCATATTGATGCTGGTAAAACAACTACTACTGAACGCATACTTCGTTATACAGGTATGATACATCGTATTGGTGAAGTGCATGAAGGCGCTGCTACAACAGACTGGATGGAACAGGAAAAAGAGAGGGGTATTACCATAACTTCTGCAGCCGTTAGTTGCCAATGGAATTTTCCTACCCAGCAAGGCAAACCAACAAATGATACAAAAAAATACTACTTCAATATAATTGACACTCCGGGGCACGTAGATTTTACTGTAGAGGTAGAGCGTTCAATGCGTGTATTGGACGGTTTGATTGCTTTATTTTCTGCAGTGGATGGTGTAGAGCCGCAAAGTGAAACTGTATGGCGCCAGGCAAACAGGTATAATGTTCCAAGAATTGGATTTGTGAATAAAATGGACAGAGCGGGTGCCGATTTTTTAAATGTAGTTGCGCAGGTAAAGGAGATGTTGGGCGCTAAAAGTGTTCCATTGCAATTACCAATTGGTGCAGAAGATAATTTCAAAGGCGTTGTTGATCTTATTCAGATGAAAGGAATTATTTGGGATGACGCAACGGAAGGAATGACCTATAAAGAAGTTCCTATTCCTGAGGATATGAAAGAAGATGTTGATTATTGGAGAGCACAATTAATTGAAGCAGTTGCAGAATATGATGATAAATTATTAGAAAAATTTTTTGATAATCCTGATACTATTTCTGAAGATGAAGTACATGAGGCTATTCGTAAAGCCACACTCGATTTAAGTATCGTGCCTATGCTTTGTGGCTCATCATTTAAAAATAAAGGTGTACAAACTGCATTGGATGCCGTTTGTCGTTATCTTCCGTCTCCGCTTGATTTACCCGATACTGTTGGAACAGATCCTGACACTGGTAACGAGATAACCCGAAAAGCAAATCCAAAGGAACCTTTTGCTGCGTTAGCGTTTAAAATAATGACCGACCCTTTTGTTGGACGTTTAGCATTTTTCCGTTGTTACAGTGGACGGTTGGAAGCAGGCTCTTATGTAAAAAACATGCGTAGCGGAAAAAATGAACGTATCAGCCGTATCATGAAAATGTTTGCTAATAAACAGAACCCGGTTGATGCAATTGAAGCAGGCGACATTGCTGCTGCAGTTGGATTTAAAGAAATAAAAACAGGCGATACTTTATGTGATGAAAATCACCCGATAGTATTGGAAAATATGTTTATCCCAGAGCCTGTTATTTCTGTTGCAGTTGAACCAAAAACACAGGCAGATGTAGATAAAATGGGAATGGCTATTGCAAAACTGGTTGAAGAAGATCCAACACTTCGCGTAAAAACTGATGAAGATACCGG
>JAICKT010000308.1 GCA_025927795.1 Parafilimonas sp.
TCTAAAAGAAAAAAACAAAAAAATGACAAGAAATTGCTATTTTTTTTTGATAAGCCCCAATCTACATTTGATAAGCAAATAATCAAATACTTCCAATTCTCCTCTGTTGGCCAAATCAATAAATCTATAATTGATTTTTTTTCAAGTTTTTTTTAAATGAAAATAACCAAACAAAAAATAGGGCATTTAATACAAATCCTGATAGCGGCTTATCTGATAGTAAGCGGCTGTGCAGAGCCTGATAAATCTGCTGTGCAAGCTACTGTAATTCAGAAAAATATAAATCGCAATAGGGCAGTAGCCAGTTATACAAAAGATAAAAAATCATACACTCAAAATATACAGCCCGTTTTTAAACCAACTATTGAAACTCTTTCGTTCACGAATACATTTCTTCTCAAAAATCCTTAACAATTCAGAACAATCTTTATCTCTCTCCTGTAGAGATGGACTGGGCTAAGGCCTTTTTTAAAAAATAATCAAATTAAAAACTTACAAACATGAAAGCAAAATTTTTTACTCTTTTAATTGCCGCGTTATCTTTTAGCACCATTTCTTTTGCAAAATTATTCAGAGTGGGATATCAGGGCCTCTCATTATCCGGAGTAGATTTTACAACTCTGCAGGCGGCGCATGATGCCGCCAATGCAGGTGACACAATTCAAGTGTATGGCGATGTTACGGCATCAGCATTTAATGGAACTAAAAAACTTATAATAATCGGCTTCGGTTATAATTTTGATGTAAACACAGATTTGCAGGCAATTGGAACAGATGCACCATCTAAAGCTAATCTTACGTTCAGTGCCGGAAGCGATGGAAGCGTCGTTTCGGGAATTACCGGTCAATTTAATGTAGGAGATGTAAATAGTACCAATACTCCCGTTTCTAATATTACATTTCAACGTTGCAATGGCTCATTTTATTTTTACAACTATATAGATTATGGAGCCATTAGCAACATTAAGATATTAAGTTGTGTGGTTGGATATCTTCAATTTTATTACGGGCAAGGTAGTGATAAACCTGTTTCTAATCTTCAGATTTACAATTGCATTTTATCATCTTTCAATCTTATTTATGCAACCGGTACAACAGTTTCAATAAGTAATTGTGTAACACCTACCGGCGGTTATGGTTTGAATCTGTATAATGCTGGAGCCGTAGTAAAGAACTGTATTATCGGTCAATCATATTCTACTCAAAACGTCAACACTGTTTATGATAATTGTTTCTTTTCGGATGCACAACCGGCTACTTTACCTTCCGGCAGTAATAATCACTGGGGCCAGGATTGGGGAGTTTTGTTTAACAGGCTTGGAGGAACTGATGATGCACCAGGAGATCCTAACCAAACAACTTTTGCTGAAAACTATTATATTTTAAAATCTGGTTCACCTGCCATCAAGGGCGGGTTAGATGCTTCTAATAATCCTACAGATTGTGGGATTTATGGCGGCGAAGCAGTTTATAAATACAAGTTGAGCGGTGTGCCCGCTGTACCTGCGATTTATAAACTATCTGCGCCCTCCAATGCAGCCTCATCCAATCCATATAATATAACTATTAGTGTAAGGAGCAATAATTAAATAATAAATCTCTTTAAGAGAAAAAATTATTCACTCAAAAACACTAATTATGTTACAAGTATATTCTAATAAAAAAAATCCGCTTCTCCTTTTTACGAAAGGATTTAAAAGCTTACGTAAGGTTATTTTAATCTTTACAATTTTTTTGATTCCATCTTTAATCCATGCCCAATCGAATATTGCCAGGATTGAATATTATATTGATACTGACCCTGGCTTTGGCCATGCAACCAATGTAAACATTGCACCATCCTCAAATGTTCAAAATGTAACAATTTCATTAGATCCGACGCCACTTACAGAAGGAGTACATCGCTTCTTTGCAAGAGCCAAAGATGCCGACGGAAACTGGAGTTTAACCAATACTTTATTGTTTTATAAACCGTACGGCAATGGTTCTATTCCACCTGCTCCTGCTGTTGGGAAAATGAACAGAATGGAATATTATATTGATAATGATCCCGGTTATGGGAATGGCGTTCCTGTTGCATTAGACAGCCTTGAAAATTTTGCAGATTATGTAGTACCTATAAATGTTACAGGGCTTTCCACCGGAGATCATACTTTTTGGGTGAGAGGTTTAGATAAGAATGGAAACTGGAGTATGATGAATAGTTGGGAATTTACGGTTACTGCCACAATAGCAACGCCATCAATTGTGGTGAACAGCATTACTCATGCAATTAATTGCGCGCAGGATAGCTTTGATATTTCTTATGATGCAACTGGAACTTATAATTCAGGGAATGTTTTCAATGTAGAGTTAAGCGATGCTACTGGTAGTTTTGGTTCGACATCAATCATAGGTTCTTATTCGGGTACCGGCAATTCTATTATCCAGGTAAAGTTGCCTTCACATTTACAAGATGGTGAAAATTACAAAATACGTGTAAGTAGTACAAACCCTGTTGTAACGGGGATTTCAAGTAACAGTATCACCATTCACGACCGCCCTCATACACAAGCCATCACAGGTGCAGGCTACGCCAATGCCACTTTCACTTATCCGTATTCGGTTACATCAGTAAGCGGCAGCACCTGGAAATGGTTTGCATCAGCAGCAACTATTACTCAAACAACCAGCAACGCAAGTCTTGTTTGGAATACTCAGGGACAACCACAAACATTGCTAAATGTAGAAACCAATCAATATGGTTGTGTAGGTGATACCAGCATTAAAACCGTGAATGTATATGATCTGAAAATTGATAACGTAGCTTCTTCTACAATAACGCCATGTCCGCTTGGAACTATTACTGTAACCGGAAACGCTACAGGTGTCTATGATGCTGCTAATAAATTCACAGCGCAACTCAGTGATGCATCAGGAAGTTTTGCTAATGCGGTAAATATCGGAACCGTTACTGGGAATCCAGTTGGTCTTTCACAATCAATTACTATCAGCGCAACGCTTCCTTTTCCATTAGCAAATGGAACAGGTTACAGAGTAAGAATTATTGCCAATTCTCCATCAGTAACAGGAGCAGATAACGGACAAAATATCGTGATCAATAAACCTGACCTTGGTGCAGATCAAATAGTAAGTAAATGCCCCGGCTTTGTGACCGATATATCTTCTGTATTTAATTCTACTGGCTTTACAGATGAATGGAGTACTACTAGTCCTTCATCAGTAGATATCGGAACTTACAGTCTCATAGTTACCAACGCAAATGGTTGTAAGGATACGGCAAATGTTACGGTAAACAATTATCCAAAACCGGATTTAGGAGCTGATAAATCAACAACGATAAGCTGTGCAAACGGTTCTGCAGATTTGTCGAGTGTTTATAACCTTACCGGTTTGACAGCGGTTTACAACACGCCAGCCCCTGCTACAGCGCCGGTCGGAATCTATACCATTATTGCAAAAAATACCAACAGTTGTGCAGACACTGCGACAATTACTGTTTTGGATGCAAGCATCGCAACAGTTCCGGCATCAGGAAGCAATACAAAAACAGCTACACGTGAATGTACTGACGCAGCAGGCTGGACGCATTACTATAATGACAATGGCACGCCAACAGATTATAGCGACGACATTCGTTTGTTATCTATAAAGAAAAACGGAAATAATATAGGAACTATTGGCGATGGCAGATTCGAGGTAAAAGTAGCGGCCACAACAGGTGCTGGAAGCAATCATGGAATTCAGATAAGCAGTAGCCTTGTACCAGATCAGAAAGTTCTGGTAAGTATGAACCGATATTGGAATATTACTCCAACTCATCAACCAGCGTCATCTGTTGGAGTAAGGTTTTATTATAACACACAAGATCTGAATGATGTAAATGGAGATGCCGGAAGCATGGTAAATAATAGTCAGTTAAACTTGTTCAAAGTGGATGGTGGCAACTCTGATCCTACAACAAACTGGGATGGTGATACAGCCGTTTCTTATTACTTAAATGGGGCTACACCTTCTTTAAGCAATTGGGAATATACTGATTTGGGCAATAATATAAGCCAGGCAGAATTTTTAGTCAACAGCTTCAGTGGCGGTGGTGCAGGTGTAATTATTGAAAAAGCATTACCTGTTACCATTACTTCCTTTACTGCCACAGCACAAAAGGATAAAGTATTACTTCTATGGCAGACTGCTACAGAAATTAACAGCAAAGAATTCGCCATACAAAGGAGTCTTGACGGCATTCATTTCCAAACAATAGGAAGTGTGCCAGCAGCGGGAAACAGCAATATCTCACTTAGTTATCATTATGATGATTTACAAAGTATTATTTTAAAAGGGCAGGTTGTTTTCTTTAGAATAATGGAAACCGATCTGGATGGAAAAGTTTTCTATACAACGGTGAAGAAGGTAAAAGTAGCAGATGATAAAAATAAACTTTCACTGAAATATAATCCCGTGCGTGAAGAAGCTGTGTTGAAATATGAATGTATCAATAATGAAAAAGTTCAAGTACGCCTGATAGATCATTTGGGAAGAGTGATCCTGGCAACTGAGCAGCAGGTAATGACCGGCATTAATGAAATAAAATTAAAAACCGGCAATCTCGCCAAAGGAATTTATGAAGTTCAATTGAGCAGCAATCATAACCAATATTATGTGCGTATGATGAAGGAGTGATGGATAGATCCCCATCCATCGGGTGGGATGGGGATTTATTTTTTTTTGAGAAATAATAGGTTGCAGTAAAGATAGAAATAATTAATGCATATTTCCGTATTTACATTTACTGAAAAAAGTCAAAATTTCTGAAGAAATAAAAACAAAACCAAAAACATGACGAAACTAAAATTCCCCTTTTTAATGAGCCTGTTTCTTATGGGAATCATTAATGGCCATGCACAAAAGATACAATTCCTCCTGTTAATTTATCAATATAATCTGATAGTTCTTTTTGGTATTGCTTTAAAAAATTACCAGATCCAATATGAAAGAGCGCTGAATTGAAAAATTTCATTTGTAATTGCGTTGAGAGCCATAAGGGTTACTTCTATGAATAAAGTTTAAAATGCAAATAGCTAAAAATGGGTGTTTAAAGGGTAGGATTGAAAGTGCCTCTTAACGGGGCATTTTTTTGTTACCAAAAATTGCAATAAACGAATAAATAGTCAAGAATCCTTTTTAACAAAAATAACAATCTCACTTATTTCTTCCATTATTACATTTTCATTCACTCACTATCTTCACTTCATAATTCTTGTTCTCCCAATGCTTTGCTTCTTTCCAGAAAAAAGTAAATTTTATTTCACTGGATTTCTGATGTCCAAAATCAATATCGGCGATATGCATTCCTACTTTCGTGTCTTTGGTATGAAGATCATTTTTTGTTTGCCAGTTGTCTGAGGTCCAATGCACAACTGCCGGGACCGGTGTTTCTATCCGCAAGATTTTATCCGCTGAAATAACAGTGCAGGGAAAAGAAAAGCGCCAGATCATAAA
>JAICKT010000561.1 GCA_025927795.1 Parafilimonas sp.
GTGAGCAACAAAAAAAGGGTACACCAACAATGGGTGGTCTTATAATTTTGTTAGCAATTGTAGTGCCCACATTATTGTTTGCTGATTTAGATAAAACATATATCAGGTTAATGTTGCTCTGCACTGTTTGGTTAGGTGTGATTGGTTTTTTAGATGATTATTTCAAACTAAAAGCAAGAAAAAAAGCATTAGCTGAAGGAAAATTTTATTCTAAAAAAGACAGGGATGGTTTAGCAGGCATAACAAAAATTATTGGTCAGATTGGATTAGGAATTATCATCGGCGCAACATTATATTTTAGCCCAAACGTTGTTGTAGAAAGAGAATTAATCGGCGGACAAACAGTTGGACAAACATTATTGCCTGGTGAAAAGCGTGCGAAAGATTCAAACATTGTTACACGAAATATTAATGGTGTTGAACGTCGCTTTGCAGAAGTAAAAACACCAATCACAACTATCCCGTTTGTAAAAACGCACGAGCTTAATTACAGTAAAATTATCAGTTGGATTGGTCCCAATGCAGAAAAATATACATGGATAGTTTACATCATCATCGTAACATTTATTATTACTGCAGTTTCAAACGGTGCAAATATTACTGATGGTTTAGATGGTCTTGCTGCGGGTGTTAGTGCCATCATCGGTGCAGGTTTGGGCATCTTCATTTTTGTGAGCGGCAATTATGTGCTTGCAGATTATCTCAACATCATGTACATACCCAATTTAAGTGAGCTGCTCATTTTCATTGGGGCGTTTGTCGGCGGCTGCATTGGCTTTCTTTGGTACAACACTTTTCCTGCACAGGTTTTCATGGGCGATACAGGAAGCCTTGCACTCGGCGGCATCATTGCATCACTTTCCATCATTGTAAGAAAGGAATTATTGATACCGATTTTTTGCGGCGTCTTTTTGATTGAGAATTTAAGCGTGATGATACAGGTGGCATATTTCAAATACACAAAAAGAAAGTATGGTGAAGGCAGAAGAGTTTTTTTAATGAGCCCGCTGCACCATCATTATCAGAAAAAAGGATTTCATGAAAATAAGATAGCAGTGAGATTTTGGATAACAACAATATTATTAGTGGTCGCATCAATCATAACATTAAAGATAAGATAGTTTGAACCGGGATTTTTAGGATTAATAGATTAAAGGATTTGTGAAGAAAGTGAAGTAATAGAAATTATATAAGCGCTTATATAATTTAAAAATTAAAGTTCTTTAAAAAAAACGAAACGACTTCGAACGTCATTTCGACGATAGGAGAAATCTCTTGAATAATTCAAAGCTCATTATAGCATAGAGATGTCTCATTCCTCGACATGACGTGTTAGAGGTTTATAAAATTTAAACAGAACAAAAATTAAAATCACAATTATTAAATATTACGTGGCAGCACAAAATACAACAACGTCGAATCAAAAGTCCCTCCACCGGAGGGATTTAGGGAGGCTTTGCATTCTCGGCGGTGGCGAAAGCGGTGTTGGCGCTGCATTGCTGGGTAAGCAACAAGGCTATGATGTGTTTTTAAGTGATGCAGGAGTTATCAATCAAAAATATAAATCTGAACTAAGCGAACATAAAATTGAATTTGAAGAAGGCGGACATACAGCAGAAAAAATTTTCAGCGCAAATGAAATTGTAAAGAGTCCCGGCATTCCTGAAAAAAATGAAATGATAAAAGCAATTCGCGCAAAACAAATTCCTGTTATCAGCGAAATAGAATTGGCTTACCGTTTTAAAGGTGATTCAAAAATTGTTGGCATCACAGGCAGCAATGGAAAGAGCACCACCACATCATTAATATATCACATCTGCAAAACTGCAGGAATGGATTGTGCGTTGGTGGGAAATATTGGTTACTCATTTGCAAAACAGGTTGCAGAAAATCCAAAACCATTATATGTGGCTGAAATAAGTTCTTTTCAATTGGATGACATCAAAGATTTTAAAGCAGATGTTTCTGTTTTGTTGAACATCACAGAAGACCATCTCGACCGTTACGATTACAATTTTGAAAAATATATTGATAGTAAGTTTCGCATTTTAAATAATCAAACAGACAAAGATTATTTCATCTACAACGCGGATGATGAAGTAATAACAAACAGGCTTGAGAAAATAACATTACACACTAACGCATTACCATTCACTATGAAGTACGAACCAACCAACGGCGGCTATATAAAAGGAAAAAATATGATGCTGCGCTTGTACGAAGAACGCATAAGCATGAGCATTTACGATTTTGTTTTGAAAGGAAAACATAATCAGTACAACACGATGGCAGCCGGTATTGCTGCAACAAC
>JAICKT010000556.1 GCA_025927795.1 Parafilimonas sp.
CAGAAAAAATAAATGGCAGTGTCGTAGTTGCAATTGAAAATGAACAGTTGTTTATTAAAAGCAATTCAAAAACTGATATACCTGCAATGAAAATTGATTTGGAAAAAGACTTACAATATCAAAAAAACTTTCTTCAATCAGTTCAAAAAAAATTAAGCAACGAACGCTTTATACAAAACGCAAAACCAGAAGTGATTGAACTGGAAAGAAAAAAACAAGCTGATGCAGAAGCAAGAATTAAAACATTAGAAGAAAGTCTGCAAAATTTGAACTAAAATAATCTGATGACATTAATTAAACAATATTTGCGAAGCATCTTTTTTACAGGATGCTTTTTTATTTGTACAACAAGCTTTGCACAAAACTGGGATATAAATCTTTTAAGAAATATCAATCCGCAAAATCCAAATTCGGGCTTATGGAAAGGGTTTACAAATTCTGCTTACCCGTTAAGTGCCGCAACGCCGGTTGCTGTTTGGATTGATGCCAAAATCAATCACAACAAAAAAGATGAATATAAGGCTTATGAAATTGCAGGCAGTGTAATTATAGCAGCAGGTGCAACTGAAGCAATGAAAATTATTTTTAACCGCAATAGACCATTTCAAAAATATGCAGGTGTTTACCCTTATCAATATGAAGATGGTCAATCATTTCCTTCAGGTCATGCTTCACTTGCATTTGCAGTTGCAGCAAGCATATCAATAGAATATAAAAAATGGTATTTAGTTGTACCTGCTTATGTGTGGGCAACCGGTGTTGGTTATTCAAGATTGTATTTGGGTGAACATTATCCAACAGATATAATTGGCTCAGCAATTACAGGTACTGCCAGTGCATTTATTTCATATTGGGTAAGTAAAAAGATTTTTAAATAATGGCTGACATAATTATTCGCACTGCAACAAAAGAAGATGTGAACCTGATAAATAAATTGGCTAATAAAATATGGCCTGTTACATATAGTGCCATACTTTCTGAAGAACAACTGCAATACATGATGAATCTGATCTACAGCGAATCATCATTGCAAAAACAATTTGATGAAGGGCATAATTTTTTGATTGCAGAAAAAGATAACAACAGCGTTGCCTTTGCTGATTATAGTTTACTAAAAGATAATATTTATAAGCTGCATAAAATTTATGTGTTACCTAATCAACAAGGAAAAGGCATTGGTAAAATTTTAATTGATTATGTTATTAATGTGGTAGAAAAAAATAAAGGAATCGCTTTGGTTTTAAATGTGAATCGCAATAACAAAGCGAAACAGGTTTATGAGCATTTAGGTTTCAAAATTATAAGTGAAGAAGATATTGATATCGGCAATGGTTTTTTCATGAATGATTATATAATGGAGAAAAAAATCTGAAAACCGGATTTGGTATATTAGCAGATTCACGGGATTTGTTGCAGGCAACTCGTGAACATTTGAACATGTAAACTTAATCAATCATAAACTGTAAACTTCAAACTATAAACTTCTCTGCTTCATCGCTTCGTATAAAATTATTCCTGCGGCAACAGAAACATTCAGCGAATCAAATTCACTTTTCATTGGAATAGAAAAATGTGCATCAGCCGCTTTTGATAAATAAGATTGCACACCCTTGTCTTCGCTGCCCATAATAATGCAACATGGTTCAGTTAAATTTAACTCATACAGTTTTTGCTTTGCATGCATTTCACTTGTAAAAATTTTTATACCGTTTAAATGCAAATCATCAACAGCTTTAGGCAAACTGTTCACACGGCAAACATGTATTTGCTCCAATGCACCGGCACTGCTTTTAACCGCATCTTCATTTAATGCAGCTACGCCTTTATCGGGAATAATAATTGCATGTGCGCCGCAACACAAAGCGCTGCGTGCAATTGCGCCAATGTTGCGCACATCAGTTACGCCATCTAGCATAAGAAATAAAACTGTTTCACCATTATTATTTACCCAATCAATTACAGATTGCAAATCATGATAACGAACCGATGAACGATAAGCAATAATTCCCTGGTGATTAATATTGGTTAAACTATTCAGCTTTTCATTCGGCACATATTGTATTGGTATGTTTTGCTCTTTAGCAAGTTTGCGTATTTCATTTATTACATCGCCTGAAGCATTTTTAAATAATAAGATTTTATCAATGCCTGTTTGTTGCTTTAATGCTTCTGCAATTGGATTTCTGCCAACAATAATATTTTTTTTAGATTGAAACATGTGCTTGCAAATTAAGCGAGAAGACAGAACAACAAAGCGTTTTATTCTGATATAATGATTGATGGCAGAAATTTTGCATGTCTTATTTATTATTAACCATTAAAATCTACAATTATGGCAAAGTATGGAAAAAAAAGTCAGCAGAAAGTAAAGAAGAG
>JAICKT010000551.1 GCA_025927795.1 Parafilimonas sp.
CAACATTTACACCATCGCCTAATACTTTTTCATCTTCAAAAAAAATCTCGCCAATATGCAAACCAATCCTCAGCGGTACTGCCGGCTGTTGCTGCAGTTGTTGCTGCATTTCTTTAGCACAGTTTACTGCATCTACAGCGCTTGAAAAAGTGCACAAACTTCCATCACCATAATCATTTAAAATCTCACCAGAATATTTTTCTACTGCTTTTTTAAGCACAGACAAGTAACGCTTAATAATTGCAACCGCCTTAATTTCATCCTGCTGCATTATAGCAGTATAGCCAACAATATCTGTGAAAAGAATAGCAGCAAGATGGCGTTGTTGATTCATTTGGTTTAGAAAGTAATAGCTAAAATAAACTTTTTATGCTTGTTATCAGACTAAGTTTACAGAAGCATTTTATTACTTTACACGCTGTTTAAAAAGAAAGAATTTTATAGCCTCCTGTTCAAATAATATTTTGTATTGCCATGTTTAGAAAAACAGTTGCAAAAGAACTTCAAAAAAACAATATCAATTTTCGCCTGCGTGGGCATGAGGTAAAACGCATCGAAGCATTCAGCGATGCAGTGTTTGGTTTTGCTGTTACATTGTTGATTGTTTCATTAGAAGTTCCAAAAAACTTTGAAGAGTTATTGACTACCATGAAAGGCTTTTTTGCTTTCGGAGTTAGCTTTGCTTTATTAATGCTGATTTGGTTTGAACAAAATATGTTCTTTCGTCGCTATGCATTGGACAATAGAATAATAATTTTTCTGAACGCATTTCTTATGTTCATTGTATTGTTTTATGTGTACCCGCTTAAATTTTTATTTACGCTTATGTTCAATTCAAGTTCTGCCGGTGTACAGATTGAACAATCGCAGGTGCCTGAACTTATGTATATCTACAGCGGCGGATACACAATTATTTATATACTTTTCTTTTTTATGTACGTACATGCGTATAAAAAAAGAAATGAACTGGAACTTACACCCGTAGAAATTTTTGATACTAAAACAAGAATGTGGGCACATCTTATACTTATTTTAATAGGCGCTTTATGTGTTGCCGCAGCTTTTCTTTTACCTGCTGAAAAAGCTGGCTCATCAGGTTTTGTTTATTTCTTAATTGGTCCGGCTTTCAGCATTTTTCATTCACTTCGCAACAAAAGAAAAAGGCAGTTGCATAAAGAAATTAATGAATAGTTTGATCTTCCTTCAGACAACTACTTTCAGTTTTTCATATAAATCTTTTTGTCCTTTGCCGGTAACGATTATTGCCCTTGAATTTTTAGTTTTTCTTATCCAATCATTCAATAACATTTTATCAAGCAGCGCTGCCGCAAGAGAACCTGCCATGTGATAGCGGCGTTCGCTCCAATCCAGACAAGGACGTAAAAAGGAACGGCGTTGCTGTTTTAATTCATCAATATGAATATCCATTGCAAGAAACCAATTTGTCCCTTTTTTGGTGAGATCAAAACTATTATCATCTTGAGAAATTATTTTTAGTTTTAATAAAGCATCTGTTATTGCAACGCCTGTTTTACCTGCAAGATGATCATAACAGGTTCTGCATTGCTGCATAGGAGAAATAACAGTATCTGTTTGTGAAAGTTTTTTTGAAGGCTGTGGAATAAGTGCAGCCAATGTTTCAACAGCGTAAGCAATTTCTTTTCGTGAGAATGAATAATAACGATGACGTCCGTGATTTTCCACCTTCAATAAATCTGCATTTACCAGTTTAGCAAGATGCATGCTGATATTAGAAGCGGAGGTATCTGCAGCAATAGCAAGTTCACTTGCGGTAAATGCTTTGCCATCTAATAATGACCACAAAATAGTTGCTCTTATTGGTTCTCCAACCAATGCTGCCGTTTCTTTAAAATGATTTTTCATTGCAATCACATTTCATTTAAGATTGAAGTATTCTTTCTGAAAGTTATTTTATTTTACAATATGAACGAAACATTCTTAAAAATTAAAAAACTGTTCGCCGGTAAATGGGCAGGAGAGGGTTTTGCAAAATTTCCTACTATTGATGATACGGCTTATACAGAGCAACTGGAATTTATTCCGGATGAATATAAAGACGCAATATTCTTCCGGCAAAAAACATGGTATAAAAATGACACAGATAAAACCGAGCATACAGTTTTTTGGGACACAGGTTTTATTTTTTCTAAAGGAAGATAAAATTGTTTTGCATAGTGTGCAGGTTGGCGGACGAATAGAAACTTATGAATTGACTGAAACAATAAACAGCACTTTTACTTTCAACAGTAATTCTATTTTGCAAGATCCAAAAGCTACAAAATCACAAAGAATATTTACGGTTGATAATGATAGTCTGTATTACGAATTAAACATGGCTACATACGCCGCAGAATTTCAAAATCATTTGAA
>JAICKT010000306.1 GCA_025927795.1 Parafilimonas sp.
TATTGAAGGCATGAAACAAACAACGTGGCTTGAATATATTGCTGTATTTGCAGGTATTGCCAGTGTTTGGCTGGAGAAAAAAGAAAACATTTGGGTATTTCCCATCGGTTTAGTTAATACTATTATTTATATCTGGATAAGCGTGGAAGGAAATTTATTCGGTGAAGCCAGCGTAAATTTTTATTACACTGTTGTAAGCATTTATGGCTGGATTTTATGGACAAAAAAAGATGTGCAGCAGCATCATGTTTTAAACATAGAATTTTCAAATGCAAAACACTGGCTGCATCAATTATTATTCTTTGCTTTTTTTTATGTGACAATTTTTTTCATCCTTACTTATGTAAAAAAATATTTTAGTCCAAACGCAATTCCCTGGGCTGATGCATTTGCGAGTGCAACTGCATACACAGGCATGTGGTTAATGGCAAAGAAAAAAGTAGAAAGCTGGTACTGGTGGATTGCTACAAACTTTGCATCAATTCCGTTATACTTTGTAAAGCATTATGTTTTTATCAGCGTTTATTATTTAATTCTTTTAATAATGGCTGTTTTTGGTTTGATAGAATGGACAAACAGAGCAAGAAACAGGCAAAGTGAAATAATGATTGCGATAAACAAACATAAATTGTATGATTAAAAAAGTAGTTGCTATTGGTCCTGAAAGTACAGGTAAAAGCATGTTATGTGAACAACTCGCGAAACACTTTAATACCATTTGGTGTCCTGAATATGCGCGTGAATATTTAAATCAGAATGGCGTTAAATATGGTTATGATGATTTGAAAAAAATTGCGGAAGGACAATTAGCGATAGAAGATTATTGCGTAGAAGAAGTAAACTCAAAACTCAAAACTCAAAACTCAAAACTTGTTTTCATTGACACCAATATGTATGTAATGAAAGTTTGGTATGAATATGTGTTTGGCAAATGCGAATATTTTGTGCTGGATGAAATTGCCGTAAGAAAATATGATTTATATCTTTTATGCAATATTGATTTGCCATGGATTGAAGAACCCATGCGTGAGTATCCTGATGAAAAACCAAGAATAGAACTATATAATATTTACAAAGATTTACTCATTAACCAAACAACACAATGGGTTGAAATAAGCGGCGATTATAAAGAGCGTTTTCAAAAAGCAGTTGATGCAATTGAAAAGTTTTGTTTTACTCATTCCTCTTAGGGAAGGCAGGAATGAATTAATAATCCGTTTTCATAGAATTATCAAAAGGAATTTTTAAAAGGTCTTTTACATCTTCATCATTTCTTCCCTCTAAAACATCAAGACCATAATGAATATTTTCAACAGGCGTTTTACAATAAGTGCCGAACAATTTATCCCAGAAAGGAAAAATATTACCAAAGTTTGTATCAGTTTCAGGGCGAATAAAATGATGATGCACGCGATGCATATCTGGTGTTACAATAATGTAAGAAAGCAGTTTATCAAACCGCCTGTTCATTTTAATATTTGCATGGTTGAACTGCGAAAGCACAACACTTAAGCTTTGATATAAAAGAACAAGCCACATAGGCGCACCGCAAATAAAAACAGCTAATGTTGTAAATACTGCACGAAAAACACTTTCACCAGGGTGATGGCGGTTGGCTGTAGTAGTATCGACGTGTATATCTGAATGGTGAATAACATGAAATTTCCACATCCATTTTATTCTGTGTTCAATGTAATGAATAAGCCATGCGCCAATAAAATCAAGCAGCATTAAACCTATAATTAACTGCAGCCATAAAGGCATTTGAACAAATTGTAAAACACCAAACTTATTTTGCAAACACCAATCACTAGTAAATACAATTAATAATGCAAAACCAAAATTTACAATGATGGTAGTTATTGTGAAAAAAATATTTATGCCTGCGTGTTTCCATTTATTGTATTTAAAAGTAAACAACGGAATGGCGCTTTCAATCAGCCAGAAAAATGTAAGGCCGCCAGCAAGAATTAAAGCTCGTTGAAGTGAGGAAATGTTTTGGAAATATTGGACAAACTCATTCATATTTACAAAATTTTTTAAGAGCCGCAAACCCTACAAAGACACAAATTAATACAAATAAAAAAGCTGACAATTTCTTATCAGCTTTAACAAAATTTAGCTTAAAATTATACCGCCATCATTTCTTTTTCTTTTGCGGCAAGATGTTTATCAACCAAAGCAATATACCTGTTGGTTGTTTCCTGGATGGAGTTTTCAGCGTCGGCCGCAACATCTTTACTTAAGCCATCTTTTTGCAATTTTTTAATTTCTTCAATTGCATCGCGGCGAATATTTCTTATGGCTACTTTAGAATGTTCTCCTTCAGCGCTCGCTTTTTTAAATAATTCTTTTCTGCGCTCTTCAGTTAATGGTGGAAGAAATAAACGAATTTGATTTCCGTCATTTTGCGGAGTTATACCAATGTTTGCCTGCAGTATAGCACGTTCAATTGCCTGCAACATATTTTTTTCCCAGGGTTGAATGCTTATGGTACGCGCATCAAGTATGGTTACATTTGAAACCTGTGTGATAGGTGTAGGATTTCCGTAGTATTCAACAAAAATTCCATCCACCATTGTTGGGTTTGCTTTCCCCGCCCTGATTTTTGTAAGTTCACTTTCAAGATGTGTAATTGCTTTTTGCATAGATGATTCAGCATCATCTATTACCAGCTCCAGTTCTTCTGTTTGCATAAAAATTATTTAAACGCAACAAAACTAAGCAATCAGCCAATAATCAATCTTCGTTTGCAGAAACTTTTTCCTTCATTGGATAGATAAGATAAACCTTGGAATCTTCTGTTTCTTCTTCGTCTTCTTCACGCACAATATGCAGTTTTTTGCGAACTGGAACAAAACGCTTTAACATATACACAGAAGTGAAGTATAAAATAAACTGGCTTGCAATAACAATATTAATGTCTATGTTTTGCATCAAAAGCGTTATTAATGCAAAAACAAATTCGCCGGCTAACAATGTAATAGTTACTTCGGTATGAGAAAGCCCTTTATTCTGTAACAAATGATGGAAATGGCTTCTATCAGGAATTAAAGGAGATTTACCTTTTGCAATGCGCAAAGCAAAAACGCGCAAAACATCCATTAAAGGAATAAGTAAAAACCCAAATGCAATTGCAGGCGTTGAATATCCTGCAAGGTTCACTTGTATAGCAGGATTTTCAACAAATTTTATAGCCAGCATACTGCAAATAAGTCCAATTAAAGTAGAACCTGAATCTCCCATAAAAATTTTTGCCGGCGGAAAATTATACATAAGAAATGCAAGCAGTGCGCCTGCAATTGAAAAAGCTAAAACAGCATACGGCAATACATTATTTACTAAAAAAAATACGCCGAAAAAAAGGCAGGCTACAAGACCAATGGATGCTGCAAGACCATCTACACCATCTAAAAGATTAAAGGCATTTATAAGAAGAATAATAGTAAAGAAACTTATGTACACACTCGCAGTATGTGTAAGCGCGTGCATGCCTAAAAAACTATGCAGATTAGTAACCAATAAACCTCCCTTTAAAGTTAATACCGCCGCAACAGCTAACTGCCCTAATGTTTTTTTCCAGGCTTTTAAAATAAATATATCATCAATAAGACCTAAAATAAAAATTACAAAAAGACCGGCTACATAATATTGCAGGTCAGCATTGTAATTATTAAAATCAGATACAAGCAACATGCTTAAAATTAAACCCGAAAATATTGCAATGCCACCCAGTGAAGAAACAGGATAATTGTGTGTTTTTCTTTCATCAGGTACATCATAAATTTTATTCTGATGTGCTAATTTTATTATTAATGGGAGCAGGAAGAATGTTGTTAAATAAGCTATAATAATACCCGTAGCAACTTGTATCATCGTAAGGATTTTTTAATTTAACAGGGTTATCGGGCGGCAAATATAAATTCAAAACCTAAGACAAAACATATTTTTTATAAGCTGCGTTGTAATTGCCTAAAAAAAAGTTTACTTTAATAAATAGTTTTCAAAACAGCTTCATTAATTTTTACAGGATATAGTTTTTTTAATTGGTCAATCCACTCGTTTTCCAACTGCTGCTGATAATCATTTATTACAAGTCCTTTGGCATCATCAAAACTGCGTGCTTCGGGTTCTGAATAAATTTTAATCAAACGCACAAACGTAAAAGCATCTCCTGCTTCATTTGCTTGTGGTTGTGTTTGAAAACCTTCTTCCATTACTAATTGCTGTTTAACCGGAAGCTGATCCTGCTCAAACCGGCTACTATCGGCGTAAATTTCATTTCCATAAGCCGCAATAATTGTGCGCCAATTTATAGGATCGTTTTTTATTTTCTCGGCTACCTCGGCAACCGTAGCTTTATTTGCACCAGATATAACCAAAGCCGTTACACTTTTATTCCATTTATATTCATTGGCATGCTGCGTATAATATTTTTTTAGGCCAACAGAATCCTGCGAAGCTTTATTCCATACGTATTTATCCATAACAAAAAACAGCATGTTGGCATCACTGAATTCTTTTAATTGCGCTTTTGCCTGTGGATCAAGTTCTTCAATATGCTGCCTGTAATAATTATCGCATGATGCATTTATAAAATCCTTCATCAACTTTTCATAACCAACACTTTCTGGTGAAGAAACTACTAAATTTTGCTGCGCCTTTAGATAGGTTATCCAATCGCTTGCGGTATATTTATTTTTTTCAAGCTGAAATAATATTGTAGCCTGCTGAATATTTTTAATTGCAGATGGAAGTTTATCGTTTGCAAGTGCGCTATCTGTATAAGACCAAAGATCCGCATGATTATACGTTCCGTTTTTAAAATGTAAAAGCGTTAGCCATTTTTGTATAAGATTTTTTTTGGCTGCATCAAGCCTTCCATCCTGTTGAATTTGCTGTTGCAGGTAAGCCGTGTTTGTTACATCATTTTCATCTGAAGAAACAGGCAAGGCTTCGGTAAGTTTAATAATATTATATCCATATGCGGTTTTAAAAGGCTTTGAAATATCGCCCGCTTTTTTCAGGCTGAATACTTCATTTTCAAAACTACTGTCATACTCGCCAACGCTTACTTCAATAGTGGCTGAAGAATCCTGTAATTCTTCACCTTTTCCAAATGCACCTAACTGCAATTCGAATGAAGTTCCGTTTTGCAATAAGTTATAAATCGAATCTGCCTGTTTGTGTGCGTCCTCAATTTGTGCGGTTGTAAAAAATTGAGGCGTAGGAAATAATAATTGCTGAATTTTTCTTCTTCCCAATGCAGGCCTTTCGCCTGCATTTCTAAAAATGTGATAACCAAGATTGCTTTTATAAATATTAGAAAACTCATTTTGCTGCAAACCATAAACAATATTTTCTATTGAATATGGCAAAGTAAAAACGGTAATGTACCCAATCATTCCTTTTGAAGCCTTAGTGTTTGCATCGGTTGAATATTGCGTTGAAACATCATTAAAATCTTTACCGGTTTTTAATTCATTATAAGCTTTTAAAATCTGGTTATAGGCATCTGTTGTATCAAGCCCGGTAAAGGGCACAAACA
>JAICKT010000203.1 GCA_025927795.1 Parafilimonas sp.
AAACGGGCACTTGAAGTTTGAAAAATATTTATAACAAATATTTTTTAATTAAAGTTGAAATATTTTTTTTATGCTTAGTAATTATTTAATGTGGGGCATATTCTTTTCCGCGACCTGCGCCGATTATTCTGGAAAGCGGAATCTGATGGTTGTAAATTGCTTTGCACACAATTATGATTGTTATAATTTTATCTTCATGAACCATCTCTATTTCGGCGATTGTTTGGATGTGCTAAAACAACTGAAAGACGAAAACCCGCAACCGTTTATTGACCTGATTTAAAACGCAAGATGAAATTTAGTAAAAGCGATTATAAAATTTATGATGTATCGAAATACAAATTAAGAGAGGTTGACAGAAAAACTGCATTGGCTCTTTCGCTTGATTATGCAATTTTCTTTACTATTAAACAAGATAATTATTACAGAATTTATACATGGCTTAGTTTTAATGAAAGAGAAAAAATACACTTTCCGGATTTTGAAGGTATTGACAAATTTTTTGTTGACGCCAATTATGTAACTGATAAAATAATAAAAGAATATACAGTTAAATCATGAGCACCACAGAATACCTGCAACAAAACCATCTCTATTTCGGCGATTGTTTGGATGTACTAAAACAACTGAAAGATGAAAACCCGCAACCTTTCATTGACCTAATTTACATTGACCCGCCTTTTAACAGCAAACGCAATTACAATGTGCTTTTTGAAAGCATGGACATGAAAGATGCCACTGCACAAAAAGAAGCATTTGCAGATACATGGAGCAATTACAGCTACATGGAAACACTGCATGAAATTTCTTTGCTTCACCGTGAACTGTACATTGTTTTAAAAACCTTTCATGAATTAAAAAGCATTAGTGATAGTGCCGTTGCCTATTTAACCACAATGGCAATACGCATTTGGTACATGCACAAACTTTTAAAAGATACCGGAAGTTTTTATTTGCATTGCGACCCAACCATGAGCCATTATTTAAAGCTGATGTGCGATATGATTTTTGATGAAAGAAGTTTTAAGAATGAAATAATTTGGCAAAGAACTTCTACTCATAATGATGCAAAACAAGGAGCCAAACATTTTGGAAGAGTTTCAGATTCAATTTTATTTTATGCAAAAAATGTAAAACTTCAAAAATTTAATTCTGTTTATCGACCATATACGAATGATTACTTAGAATCAACTTACAACAAGATTGATTCAAGTGGGAGAAGATTTAAGGCATCAGATTTATCAGCAGCAAAACCTGGTGGAAATACAAGTTATGAATGGAAAGGAATTAAACCACCTTCAGGAAGATTTTGGGCTTATTCATTAGAAAACATGCAAGAGTTTGAAAAGCAAAATCGCATTTATTATTCAACAACAGGAAAGCCATATTTAAAACATTACTTAGATGAAATGCCTGGTAATTCAGTTGATAATATTTGGACTGATATAGGTTTAGCCGAAAAAGATGAACGTCTCGGTTATCCCACACAAAAACCAGAAGCATTATTAGAACGCATTATAAAAGCCAGCAGCAATAAAGGTGATGTAGTTGCAGATTTCTTTTGCGGTTGCGGAACAACAATAGCAGTTGCACAAAAGCTAAACAGAAAATGGCTGGGTGCAGATATTAGTCATCTTGCCATTCGCTTAATTGTAAAGCGGCTTTCAGATACTTATGGGCAAGGCATTAAAGACAATATAAAATTGCATGGTTTGCCACGCGATATTGGCAGTGCAAAAGAGCTTGCAGAAAAAGTAGAGAAAGGAAGAATGAAATTTCAGGATTGGGTAATAGAAGTTATGATGAACGGCGTAGTTAATGAAAGAAAAGTAGCAGACGGTGGCTTTGATGGTTACATTGTTTTTAATAGCAACGCAGGAAAACAGTTTGCTTTAATTGAAGTAAAGAGCGGCAATGTAAATGTAAAAAATATGAGAGAGTTTGTTGAAGTAGTAAAATCTCAAAACGCTGCTGTTGGCATTTTTGTTTGCTTTGAAGAAACGGTAACTTCTGAAATGGTGAAGAAAGCAAAAGATGCAGGTCATATAAAAATTGGTGAAGTAGAATTTCCGCAGGATAAAATACAAATACTAACTATAGAAGATTTGTTTGATGACAAAAAACCACAACTGCCTTTCAGTTCAGACAATACTACATTTAAAAAAGCGCAGCGTAACGAAAGCAAAAGTGTAAGCAAGGGTTTGTTTGATTAAAATACGCTGCAACTAAAAACCATAACTGCATTAATGAATTAGATCAAATCGAATCCGTAATCAAAGACTTTAAATTTTTTGTACAACCAAAATATAAAATTGCATCTGATAGACCTGGTAGTGGGAATACAAAAAATATAGGTTCAATAAATAATCTTGAAAAACTTATTAATGGTGAAGGTGTGTTTGCTTCGCTTGGTGAAGATGTTTATGATGATTATTGGATGTACTACTTAACAACCGATATGGCAAAAGCACTGGAGATTCCAAGACCTTATACAAATTTAAAAACCTATTTAGACTATAAGCAGCGAGGTATTACTATCTTAAAAGAACATAGAGAAGAAATTGAAAAACTGAATGAAGAAGATGAAAACATTGAAAACGTTGAAGAATAAAAAAATAATAGTTCCACCAATAAAGAGCCAGGGAATTAAAACGAAGCTTGTTCCATGGATTCTGGACACTATTCCAGATGTAAGTGGCAAATGGATTGAACCATTTTTAGGAACAGGAGTTGTGGCTTTTAATGCACAATATTCAAAGGCACTTTTAAACGATGCAAATCCTCACATCATTAATTTTTATAAGGGTGTACAAGATAAAAGTATTACTCCTTTATCAGTAAAAAAATATTTAGAAGAAGAAGGTAAACTGTTAAGCAAATCAGATGATAAAGGATATGAACATTACAAGTTTGTACGCAGCAGATTTAATAAAGGGTTTTCTCCTTTAGATTTTTTGTTTCTTTCCCGTGCAGGTTTTAATGGCATGATGCGCTTTGGTAAAAAAGGAAATTGGAATATTCCTTTTTGTAAAAAACCAGACCGCTTTTCAAAGGCATATATAACTAAAATTGTAAATCAGGTTGAAAAAGTTTCAAAAGTTATTCAACCAAAACCTCAATGGAAATTTAATAATGCTTCGTTTGCCGATATTATTGTTTTAGCTGGAAAAGATGATTTGATTTATTGTGACCCTCCTTATTTTGGTCGTTATGTGGATTACTATAATGGCTGGACAGAACAAGATGAGGAATTATTATTTACTATGCTTAAAGAAACAAAGGCAAAATTTATTCTTTCAACATGGCATCATAACGATTACCGCAAAAATGAAATGATTGATAAGTATTGGAATAAGTTCAATGTAATAACAAAAGATCATTTTTATCATTCAGGAGGTAAAATCGAAAATCGCAGAACGATTGTAGAAGCATTGGTTTGCAATTTCAATATTAACCATATTCAACAACATAATCACGGATATAAAGAAAAATTCAAATCGGAGCAATTACAATTAATATTAAATGAGGATAAAACAATGTATAAGCGAAAATCAAAAAAGCACAACGCAACGAAGGCAAAAGTGTAAGCAAAGGTTTGTTTGATTAATACCTGTCATGTATAAGTGGAATTTCGCTCTTGCTCCAATAAGCAATTATATCTTTAATTAAATCTTTTAACTCATTAAAACCCGGAGGCTTTATAAAAAAACCATGAGAAGACAAATCATATGCTTTTGTTATTTGGCTTTCACCTGCAGAGCCTGACCAAAAAATAAAAGGAACGCTCTTAAATTTTGAAGAATCGTTTTCAAGAATTTGTTTCCTTAACTCAAACCCATCCATAAGCGTAAGGTGTATGTCACAGATTATAAGAAAAGGTGTTTCTTCATCAGACTGTAAATAATCAAGCAACTCTGCACCATTATTAAACGAAATAAGAGGATAGGATGGTTTTAATTCTTCCCAAATGTCTGTCATTAACTCGTGTTCGTCAGGATCATCATCTACAATAATAACAGGTGCAGGCTTCATCATAACTTTTAAATTTTTTATGGGTTTACTTGTACTCTCTGCGTTCTTTTAAAAACGGTGAAAGCGTGATAATAACATTCGCCGTAATATCTGCAACAAATACTGACCCAATAAATTATTGTTATTAACTAATGAAGTTAAAATGAAAGCAAAAGTGTAAGCAAGGGTTTGGTTAACTAATTTTTTTGTAATAATGTGTTCAAGACTTTTTATTTCTTGCATCATTTTTGAAAAATTTTTCTACTCATATATTATGATGGATAAGCGTATTGAATTAGATTTTATTTTTAAAAAGAAACCTTACGTAGCAAACGTATTGATAAGAAACAATGCAGAGGGTTATACTTACATAATTAATTTGTTTGATAAACAACTGAATGAAGATTACCCTTTCAGTTATACATTAACTGCTAAAGACAATAAATTCTTTTTAGAAAAACCAATGAGTGGAGGCCAGTTAGAATTAGTAAATGCTATAAAGGATGCTTTGAGAAAACACCCTGATAATACTTATAATTTTGTTGATTAGTTATTTGTTTTAATAAGGTTGCTTGTTTTAAACCGTAATTTATCAACGCTGCTTAGTTTTAGATGCAACTTTTCAAGCTCTTGTTTTATTTCTTTAAGCCGTAGAAATATTTGCTTGGTTTCGCTAAACTGCAAATCATTTTCAACAGCTCTGTCATATGCTTTTTTAAGCAATGCTATTTCCTCTTCCAATTTTTGAATGCCCAGTTGTGTATAATAGTAATTGTTTGAACTCATGTCACAAATTTTAAATGTAATGCCTGTGCGGCGCGTATGTGAATGAGTAGCAGTGATACTTTTAAGATAGTTCTTTTAGTGCGGCTTATTCAGATAAACGTAATCGAAGACATGTAAGATAAGAATATTTTTTGAAAACGAATGTTTAGTTTTTGCACATTAAAAGGCTGCGTTTTGTTCTGCCTTATAAATGGCTAAAACTGCTTGCATTTCTTTTATTGAGCCATTTAAATTATAGCGCAGACGCCAAATCTCCGCCTGCCGTTGGGCAGGAAGTTGGCATGATGAATAGTTGCGATTATTCTTTGTTTTTTAACAGTACATATTAAGCATAAATGCTGCTTCCTGCTGCATAGTTTGTTCAAGGCTTAAAGCCTTTTCATTGGAAGTTACACCTGTTGGGCAAACTAATCGCAGTTTTTTGCATACCTGCTTATACGTTTTGTCATCCATATAACGAGTAAGGATACGCGTCTTCCACTCACCATTTTTATAAGTTATAAAAATTTTTTTCCAGGTGTTTAGTTTATCAACATACATAACCATTAAGATTACATCTTTAATCTGTTTAAAGTCGTAAATCAGAAATATGTTATTGGGCATGCCATTATAACGCGGCAATCTTAAAACTGCACTCATACAACACACATTTAGTAATTAAAAAAATGAAATTGAAAGAAGAATGTAAATACGCCCAATTTGGGGTGAGATATGTAAAGATAACACTTGCCGTTATACTAACATTAAAGCTTGCAACTTTATTTTACATACCAGACACTTTTTTTAAACCTGCTCTTGTGTTACTTTTTTTGGCATTTTTTGGTTTGATGATAAAACCGCAACTGCCTTTTTTTAGAAACACAACCTTTAAAAAGCATAAAGCAACAAAAACAAAATTGTAAGCAAAGGTTTGTTTTGATTAACGTAATAATTATCTATTACCGCATTTTTATAACTACCTTTATTAGATGAAAGATTACAGCGATTTTGATTTAAACGTTCTTATAACTGCCAGCAAAGAAGCAACCCTTGAATTAAGTTTAATAAAATCTAAAAAGCAAACTCCGCGCATGAAAGAGCTGCTGTCGTTTCGCAGGAGCCAGTTAAATTTAATCCGCAGAAGAGCAACAGAACTTAATTTAACAGAAACCGATTTTGATAGTATTCATTGTTATGTTCATGAAAAGAGCATTTCATGAATGGCAGTGCCAAATGATTATAATTTTTTCCAGCAGCTATAAATTAACAACACAATTATTTCATCGTTATGCTTAACTATTTCAAGGTTGGCAATTTGCCCCGTAACTTCATTAAGTTCTTTTAGAAACATATCGAGCTGTTCTTCCAGCACATCTATATTTGAATGGCGAAAAAATTTACTGTACATATTTTAATTTAAACCAATCTTAATTACTATTTGTTGTTCTTAAGCAGGCGGCTAAGTAAATCTTTACCTGCGTAGGTTAGTTCAACACTATTAATAATACCATTTAATCTTTTTATAATAATCCAGTTAAATTCTTCTAACCTTTCATAAAAAGCTGTGTTTGCAAAATCTGCTTTACCGTTTGCTATAAGCAGAATAGCATTGTTTCTTTCTGCACTTGTGTAAATCATTTTAATTTATTAAGTATGTAATTTATGCATAATTACCTGCAATAATTAATTGCATAAATCATATATCGGCGAAAAGCTAAACATTAACATACAAAGGAGTGATTAAGATATACCTTACAGTAAATAATCAACAATGCTAAAAAGTGAAGATGTTTTTTATGAAAATGAATCACCTGAAATGATGAAGGAATTATCAGCATTGGGTAAGTTAACAGCACATACACCTGTTTATTTTAAGGCAGAGATTATAATTTCTTTTTTAAAAAATCATTCTCTTAAAAACAAATGGATTGAAGCCAACCCTATATTAGCAGAATTAATGATTTCGGGCACTTATGCAACAGCACACATAGAATCTCTTTTTGAATCTTGCCGCTGGAGAAAAGATTATTTGCTCGCATACGAAAACTATATAAAAGCGGAGTTATTTAATCCTAAAAAAGCTTAGAGCTAATAAATTTTCAAACAACGCCATATTTAAAGCACCGCGCAACTAAAAGCAAAAGTGTAAATAAAGATTTTGTTTGATTAACTTAACTAAAATCGGTTTTACCTGCCCGTTTTCCAAAAAGTAACAATTAAACCACCGGCAACTATAAGCATTCCGCCAATTAATATTGGAGCAGTTGGTAACGTTTTAAAAGCAATATAATTTCCAATTTGCCAAACAATAAAAAGCGTTGCAATATATAATCCAACAACATGCTTAAATTCTACCGGTGCCAGGTTTAAAGAGAATCCATAAAGAAAAACAAATATTGTACCTGCCGCAAAAAGTAAAATTCTTGTAATGCCGGTATATTCATAAATACATTTTCTGATTATTGCATCTCCTGTTACTTCAAAGATTGTAGCGATTAAAACAAAAATCGCAGGATGTAAACCCTGAATGAATCTCATCATAATACTTAAATAAAAGGCTGCAATATTACAGCCTTAATTACATCAGTTGAAAAACCGCAAACTATTGTGGTTTCTCTGATAAATATAATTGCAAAAAACCTGTTCGATATTCCCGTTTCAATTTTGACGAAGCTATAAAAATTTATCGGCACACATTCTGTATAAATAAATAAAACTTCATATGCCAACCATTGAAACACTTGAAGGGCTTCTAAAGCATGAATTAAAAGATCTATATTCTGCAGAAACGCAGATAATAGAAGTTTTACCTAAAATGATTGAAGCCACCTATAATAATGATTTAAAAGAAGCATTGCAGCAACATCTCACCGTAACAAAAAAACAAAAGCAACGGCTTGATGATGTTCAGAAATTATTAGGTGAAGAAAAAACCAAGCCGGAGAATAAAGGATTTTTTGCAAACCTGTTTTCGAGTAATGAAGGTGAAGAACATTGTAAAGCAATGGAAGGTTTAATAAAAGAAGGTAA
>JAICKT010000338.1 GCA_025927795.1 Parafilimonas sp.
AAATTTAATAAGCGTTATCGCAGTGTAAGCATAATTGCTGATGTTGACCCGGTATAAGTTTTACGTGTGGCTCTGATTTTAACCTCGCGATACTTCAAAAGTTATATTTTGTTTTTTAACGGCAGGCAGTAAATAAAATTTACCCGTTTAATCAAACTAAAATGCCTTTCCAAATTAAAATAAATAATACAATGGCTGCAATAATGCGGTAAATACCGAAGAGTTTAAACCCATAACGCTGCAGGTAAGAAATAAAAAATTTTATTGCAATCATTGCAACAATAAATGCAATAAAAGAACCAATGAGAAGCAGTTTAATATTATTTGGATCTGTGATGATAGCGGGATTTGTTTTGTATGCCTGAAGCAATTTAAAACCTGTTGCTGCTGCCATTGTTGGTATTGCAAGAAAAAAAGAAAACTCTGCCGCTAAACGACGAGTAAGCTTTTGCTGCATACCACCCACAATACTTGCAGCACTGCGGCTGGTACCGGGTATTAATGCAAGACATTGCCATAAGCCAATGATAAACCCTTTGCCGTATGTTATTTTATCTTCACTGTCAATAGTTGAGCGATTGAAAATATTATCAACAAATAATAAAACTATACCACCGATTAACATAGTGGTTGCAACAATAGTTGGGCTTTGCAGCCATTGATCAATCTTATCTCCCAACAAAAAACCTAAAATAAGCGCAGGTACAACAGCAATAATTAATTTGAAATAAAAATTCCAGCGGTTAAGCGGAAAGAATTTTTTCCAGTATAAAATAATAACGGAAACAATAGCGCCAAGCTGAATAGCTACTTCATACAACTTTACAAATTCATCTGAAGCAATGTGCATTAATGAACTTGCAATAATCATGTGACCTGTGGAAGAAATTGGTAAAAATTCAGTAATGCCTTCTACAATGGCGAGGATGATTGCCTGTATGGTGCTCATGAAATCAGTTGTTGGTTATTGTAATATAAACATTCTGAAAAACAAAAGCGGTGCATAACACCGCTTAAATATTTTATTATGCGTTTGATTGTTTTGGCTTGCGGAAAATAGCATAAATCTCAACCATTAAACCTGCAATAATTAATATAGGCGCAAGTGTAATTCTTGTAAAACTGTAAACTACTTTCGGATCAAAAGTGTTTGGATCCTGGCTTTTACCGCCGCTCATCAGCAACATACCCAACAGTACTATAACACCGCCAATAACCATCCATAGATAATTTTCTTTGGCAAACAAAACCGGTATAACAGTTACAGGCTTTTTAGTTACGGGTGCCTGTGGTTTTACATTATGCTGCTGCTTTACAGGTGCTGTGGTTTTTTGTTGAGGTTGCTTTTTATTTTCAGCCATTATTCATTTTTTATAAGTAGTGCAAGATAATGGATTTATAATTTTAGAATTGTGAATTGATAAATTTTGAAATTGATTACTGTTTATTAACTAAACATTGACGAACTATCTAATGTTTCTTAATACAAATCATCCAGTTTCATTTTTAAATATTTTAATACACTGCGGTGTGTACTAAAGACCGAAATACCAACGCCAATTAAAATCATGCCGCCAAATAATAATATAGTGAGCATGTTATTTTGAATGACTTTTAATTGTGGAAACTGACTCTCTGCCCATGTTATCAATAAAAACAAAATAACAATGGCAATAGCTGCGCTGATTATACCATTTAAGACTGCCCGTAAATCCATTGGCTTTGCAATAAAATTTCTTGTGGCGCCCACCATTTGCATGGTTTTAATTAAGAAACGATTACTGAACATGGCAAGACGAATAGTTGTATCAATACTAACAATTACAATAATACAAAGCACAATAGCAATTACTAAAAATATCAATCCCAATTTAGAAGCACGCTCATTTAAACTATTTACAAGAGAAGAAGGATATTGCAAGTCTGTAATCTGGTTGCCATACAGGCTCATAATACTGGTAGAAATTTTATTAAGGCTGTCTTTATTTACATAATTAGCACGTGCATAAAAATCTATGCTTTCCGGTAATGGATTAACATCGAGAATTTTGTTCCAGTCTTCATTGTTGTCTTTATTCCATATTTCTTTTGCCTTGTCTTTATTTACGTATTCAACATTTTTTGCGAAAGGCTTCGAAGCAATATATTGCTGAATTTGCGCGATAGTATCTTTATTATTTGTGCGCAAATAAGCACTTATGCGAATATCTTCTTTAAAGGCATTACCTGCCTGGGCAAGATTTAAAAATATCCAACCCATAATACCCATAATTAATAATACAAGCGCTACACCAACAATACTATAAACATAATTTGGCTTGCTGCGTTTAAGCGATTTTGTTTTAACTGCCATGTATTAATGAGATTAGAACGCCGGCAAATTTATGGTATTCGTTGCTACGGCAATTCTCTTAACGATTGTTTTGCAGGATAAGTATGCTGAATGTTTTAAATTTCCTTTATAAAAAGCAAATTCGCATTTTGAATTTTACTTTTGATTTATATGGAATATAATTTTCGCGAAATAGAAAGGAAATGGCAGGATTGGTGGAAGGCAAATGAAATTTATAAAGTGAGCAACGATTCACCTAAACCAAAATATTATGTGCTCGATATGTTTCCGTATCCGAGTGGTGCAGGTTTGCATGTTGGACATCCGTTGGGTTATATCGCCAGCGATATTTATGCACGATATAAAAGATTGAAAGGCTTTAATGTTTTGCACCCGATGGGTTATGATGCATTTGGTTTGCCCGCTGAACAATATGCGATAGAACATGGCATTCATCCCGCAATATCAACCAAACAAAATATTGAGAATTTCAGAAAGCAACTTGATAAAATTGGTTTTTGTTTTGACTGGAGCCGCGAAGTAAATACGAGCGAACCTTCTTATTATAAATGGACGCAATGGATTTTTTTGCAATTGTTCAAATCATATTATAATCGTACAACAAAAAAAGCAGAAAGCATTGAATCGCTGGTAGATGAATTTGAGAAAGATGGAAATACAAATCATCCTATTCCTAATTCTCAGTTTAAGTTAGCAATAAGCGGTGACGAGTTAGCAGATACTGCTTACAGTGTACAGTTTACTGCTCACCAATGGAAAAACTTTACTGAAAAACAGCAACAGGATATTTTAATGGAATATCGTTTGGCTTATTGTGGTTATGGTGAAGTGAATTGGTGCGAAGCTTTAGGAACCGTGTTAGCTAACGATGAAGTGGTGAATGGTGTAAGCGAACGCGGCGGTTATCCTGTAATAAAAAAGAAATTACGCCAATGGTATTTGCGCATAACAGAATATGCAGACCGTTTGCTGGAAGGCTTGCAGGCTGTGGATTTCAGCGAAGCAATGAAAGAAATGCAAACCAACTGGATTGGTAAAAGTTATGGTGCTGAAATAAATTTCCGTATTGCTAACACTGATGAAAAATTAAAAGTTTTTACTACAAGACCGGATACGATTTTTGGTGTTGATTTTATGGTGATTGCGCCGGAGCACGAGCTGATTTCAAAAATCACCACAGAAAAACATAAACAGGAAGTTGAAGATTATTTAACATGGGTAAAAAGCCGCAGCGACAGAGAACGCATGGCGGAGAAACAGGTGAGCGGTGCGTTTACAGGTGCTTATGCAATTAATCCTTTTGATCAAAGAGAAATTCCTGTTTATGTAAGCGAATATGTTTTGATAGGTTATGGCACTGGTGCAATTATGGCTGTGCCTTGCGGCGATGAACGCGATTTTAAATTCGCAAAACATTTTAATATTCCAATCACAAATATTATCGGCGAAAAATTTAATGGTGAAGAAGCTAACCCAACAAAAGATGCAGAGTTAGTGAACAGCAATTTTATCACCGGCATGTTGATGAGAGATGCAATGAAAGTTGTGATGGAGGATATTGAAAATTTAGGATATGGAACAGCCAAAGTAAATTATAAAATGCGTGATGCGGCATTTAGTCGCCAGCGTTATTGGGGTGAACCTTTTCCGATTGTTTGGAAAAATGGAATTGCATATCCGCTGGATGAAAGTGAGTTGCCGTTAGAGTTGCCTTACATCGAAGACATAAAGCCGGGAAAAGATGGTGAGGGACCGTTATCAAACAACAAAGAATGGATCCTCATCCCCAGCCCTTCTCCACAAGTGGAGAAGGGTGCCTCTGTGCAGCAGGATTTTGAAAATGAAATAGGGGGTGAAAAAAATTTAAGTTCTGTTCCGAAATATTCGGTGTTCACGCCAATGCAATATGAGTTGGCAAAGCACATGAGGAAAAATCATACGGAGGCAGAAGATTTATTATGGCAACAATTGCGAAACAATAAATTGGGTGTTAAGTTTAGAAGGCAACATCCTATTGATGCGTATATAACAGATTTTATTGCATTGCACGAAAAATTAATTGTAGAAGTTGATGGTGGTTATCATGAAACTGAGGAACAAAAAAAATATGATAAAGACAGAACCAAGGTTTTGGAAGATATTGGATTTGCGGTTGTACGCTTTACTAATGAAGAAGTAATTAATAATGTTTTCGATGTTACAAAAAAGATTAAGCAGATAATTCAGCAACAAAAAAATACAGGTTTAAATAAAAACAATTTAAAAAATAGTGAACAGGTTACCACTCCCCTCTCCACTCGTGGAGAGGGGTTAGGGGCGAGGGAGAGTTCCACCATGCCCGGTTATGCAGGGTCATCATGGTATTTTTTGCGTTATATGGATCCGCATGATGATAAAACTTTTTGCGATAAAAAAGCAAGCGATTACTGGAACCAGGTTGATGTATATGTTGGCGGAACAGAACATGCAGTTGGTCATTTATTGTATAGCCGCATGTGGACGAAATTTTTATTTGACTTAGGTTTGATAAGTTTTGATGAGCCTTATAAAAAGTTGTTGAACCAGGGAATGATAACTGGCGTTTCGGAATTTATAAAAGAACTGCGAATAGAAAAAGACTTAGCTCAAATTTATGAAAGTGTGGAAAAAGAAGTTTCTTTCCTAG
>JAICKT010000312.1 GCA_025927795.1 Parafilimonas sp.
AGTGCGCAGTTGATGTGATTTATTGCGGTTGTCTATCGGTGATGAGAAACCAACACATCGATAAAGATTATAAATTTAAAAGCTGCCTCTTTTTTAAATTAAATTCTTCTTCAGTTATAATTCCTTTTTCTTTTAAAGCATGCCACTTCTCAATTTCGGCGGCAGCATCAGAAGCCGGTTCATTTGCAAGATCTGCAGCAATAATGTTTCTTTCAGTTTGTAAAAATAGCCACGCTTTAGCTATTCTAGCTGCATTGTTATTATCACTGGGCTCAATGATAATTTCATCAACGTTGGCAGCGTAAACATGAAGTGCACCAAACATTGAACCTCTTTGAAAAGAAATTGAAGAAATGGTGTTTAAAGGAAATTCTTCTTTAATAATTTTTCCAAGCAAGCTTTTATAATAAAACAAGAATCGTTTGTCTGTTAACAACGCTATACCATAACCGGAATGTTTATTATGATGAATTTTTTTCATCATTCCTTCAGTCATTCCAAAGAAATCTTCATCATCAAATAAGATAGTATGTAAAGTGTTTAGTTCACCTGAAGTAAATTGGCAATGATAACCGATCTTGTTTGCAAACTCTTTTATTTTTTCTTTAGTCCACATACAGCAATCAGATTTGATTACAAACTTATTCGTTTATTTTTATTTTAATGAAAACAGCAAGCCTCGCTGAAATAAAACAGGAACTTCAAAACCTTACAGCAAAAGAAATAACAGAAATATGCCTGCGCTTAGCCAGGTTTAAAAAAGATAATAAGGAATTAATTACCTATTTACTTTTTGAAGCGCACGATGTTAACTCTTATACGCAGCAAGTAAGAGAAATGATGAATGAAACATTCAAAGATGTAAACACGAACAATATTTACCTCGCAAAAAAAAACGTTACGCAAAATTTTAAGACTCACTAATAAGCATATTAAATATGTGGGCAGCAAACAAACAGAAGTTGAATTGCGCATATATTTTTGTTTGCTGTTGAAGAATTCAGGTATTCGCATACACAAGAATAAAGTGCTTACCAATATGTATATGCAGCAACTCAAAAAAATTAAAGCTGCGCTGACTTCATTGCACGAAGACATTCAATATGATTTTACAAAACAGGTAGATGAATTACAAACAGCAGTGTGAGTTCAGTTGTGAAACATCAATGAAGCAGACAATTGTACTTTACTAACTTTACAAAAAAGTTTTATGATAAAAGCATTTTTAGGAATGGGATTATTGGGCTCAAACTTCGTGAAAGCAATGCTGAAGAAAGGCGACACAGTACAGGTTTGGAATCGCACAACATCAAAAGCAAAAGCTTTGGAAGCCTTTGGTGCGAAAGCATTCGACAATGTTGAAGATGCCGTGCAAAACGCAGACGTAATTTATGTAACATTAAAAGATGATGCGACTGTTGATGAAGTATTATCAAAAGCTGCCAAAGAATTTAAGCAAGGTGTTACAATTATAGATCACACAACAACATCTGTAAAAGGTGCTGTTAAAAGAACAGCAGATTGGAAAGGCAAAGGCTTTACTTATTTGCATGCGCCGGTTTTTATGGGTCCGGCAAATGCATTGGAGAGTTCAGGTTTTATGATGGTTTCAGGTGACCAGTCGGTTATTGCAAAATATGAAAATGAGTTATCTAAGATGACAGGCAAGCTGTTGAACTTTGGTGAACAGGAAGGAAAAGCTGCAGGTATAAAACTATCAGGCAATCTTTTTTTGTTGAGTATGACTGCTGGTTTAGCAGATTCGCTTGCATTGGCTAAAGTGCATGGAATAAAGCCTGAAGAACTTTTGCAACTTTTCAATAACTGGAATCCCGGAACAAGCGTTCCTGCACGATTAAAAAGAATTGCAGAAGATAGATTTAATGAACCATCATGGGAATTGAATATGGCACGCAAAGATGCGGGATTGATGTTGTCTGCTGCTAAAGAAAACGAAACAGATTTAGCAATCATTCCAGCTATTGCGAAAGTGATGGATGAATGGATTACAAAAGGTCATGGCAATGATGACTGGAGTGTGATAGCAAAAGACAGTCTTTGATAATATAGAATCAAAAACGACATGACTGATAAAACCATTGCAGATTTTCTTGCAGGTAAATCTGCACACACGATTGAATTGTATGAACATTTTATTGCAATGTTTCAAACAATTGGTGTTATTGAAGTGAGCGCTGCAAAAACAATGATTGGTATTTCGAACACACATAAACGTATTGCATGGATAACACAATTCGCTAAAAATTTTATTCATGTTGTTTTCCCTTTTAATAAACCGCATCCTGATAATTTATGCTTTACTAAAATTGCACAAGTACCCGGCGCAGAACAATACAATCATCATTTCAGAATGTTATATGAAGATGATGTAAATGATGAAGTGATGGGCTTTATGAAGATGGCGTATGAGGGCAAAGGGATAGAAAATTTTTCTGTTTAACTTGAAGGATGTATTTTGTATTACCAATCCTAACGATGGCAAAAAATAAACAAACTGCAATTATTCCTGACGAACAAGTAATCAGCAAAATTTATTTAATAAGAGGACAAAAGGTTATGCTTGATCGCGATTTGGCAGAATTATATCAAGTTGAGACTCGCATATTAAATCAAGCCGTTCAAAGAAACATTGACCGCTTTCCGAAAGATTTTATGTTTCAATTAAGTGAAAAAGAATTTGAAAATTGGAAATCACAAATTGTGATATCCAATTCCGAAAAGATGGGATTGCGAAAAAGACCTTTTGCATTTACTGAACAGGGTGTTGCCATGCTTTCCGGAGTTTTAAATAGTGCAATTGCAATAAAAGTACACATACAGATTATCAGAGTGTTTGCAAAAATGAAATCACTAATTCTCACTCATAAAGACATTTTACTGCAGTTAGAAAAGCTTGAAAAGAAATTTGAAACACATGACGAACAAATCAAATTAATTTTTGAATATTTAAAAGAACTGTTGAATCCACCACAACCTGCAAGAAATCCAATTGGCTTCAGAACCAAAAGAGAAGATTGATTTTATTTCTATTGATTGCTCACTGAAAATTTTTTATATAATTTGAAAAATCTTATTATGATAATCACATCTAATGCTGACTAATGTTATTTTATTCATCAGCCAGCGGATGCCCTTGCGGATAGTGATTGTAAACTTTATAATATGCCATTACTTCCTGCGATGGTTTTTTATAGCGGGCTTCTTCATACGCTGATTTGTATGCATCATCAAATTGTTGCTGCAGTTTATTGATTTCATTTTCCTGCTGTTCTTTTTCCATTTGTTTTTTTAGTGCTTCTTCAGGATTATAATTTTCTATATCATCTTTTTCATTATCGCTGTTATGAAAGCTTACCAAACCCATTCGAGGGAACGAATATTCCCAATCCAAATGTTTTGCTTTAATCTTTTTAAAAATAAATTCATATACAGGCGTGAGGTTCGCTCTGTCATCTCTAAACATGCCGCCCATATAAAAATCTAAGTAATCAAAAGAAATGTTTGAAACCAGTTGCAGTTTGTTAATTACATCGGCAATAAAACCACCTGTTCCTCTCCAAGAACCCAAATCGTAGCTTTCGTAATTTTCATTAAATACGGTATGGTTGTTTGAAAATATTTTCCAGATGCAATCACCAAGAATATGCACAACTTCATATTGCTCATTAACAGGTTCGGTTTTTATATCTTTTATAAATTCATTAAAACTTTCTACTGGCTTATCATCTGGCTGATTTTTTCTTATGCTGTGTAAACGGTTAATGTTTTCATGTATTTGTTTGTATTCTTTATACTGCTGTTCGGGTGTTGGATGAAATACTAAAACAAGTTGTGAATTTGCAAAACCATCCGGTGCAACTGTTTCTAACAACTGCGGTATAGATTGAAATAATTCAATTAACAATGCTTCGCAAATGGTTTCCGGAAGTTCTTTGTATTGCATTTAAGCAAGATAATAATTGGGTTGGAGAATTATTTGTACGCTCAATTATATCCACCATTTTCTTGATTTCAGGAAAATGGTTAATGCGATTTCTATATTATTATAGTAAACACAAAACAATAACTTGCGCTAATGGCGGATGTGCATAGCAAGGAAGTGAGAAGTTATAATATGAGCCGCATTAAAGGCAAGGATACAAAGCCTGAAATGTTGGTGCGAAAATTTTTACATGCAAATGGTTTTCGTTATAAGCTTCATGATAAAACACTGCCCGGTAAACCCGATATTGTTTTACCAAAATATAAAACTGTAATTTTTATACATGGTTGTTTCTGGCATGGACATAAGAACTGTAAGTATAATAAAATACCAATACGTAATTATAAGTACTGGTTTCCTAAGATAAGCGGCAATGCACAAAGAGATAAAAAAAATTTAAAGGTGTTAAGAAAAATGAACTGGAAAGTTTTGCTTGTATGGGAATGTAATTTATATTCGAAGAAAAGAGAACAACACTTAGACAACCTTATTGGATTACTGAAACTTAATTTACCCTAATGCTTACTTTTATAGATTTATGTTCTGGCTTAGGAGGATTTCATAAAGCTCTATCTGAATTAGGTCATAGATGTGTTTTTGCAAGCGAAATTGATACTCGTCTTCAAAACTTATACGAAACTAATTGGGGATTAAAACCTCATGGAGATATCAAAGAAATCGTAAAAACAAATATAGATATAATCCCGCAACATGATATTTTATGCTCAGGTTTTCCATGCCAACCCTTCTCTCACGCAGGCAAGCAAGAAGGAATGTTGGATGTTGAGCGGGGAACCTTATTTGACGATATTGTAAAAATTATAAAGCATAAGCATCCGAAGTATTTCATTTTAGAAAATGTTCCCTTTATAAAAAATCATAACAACAAAAACACTTGGGAATATATTGTAAGAGAACTTAAATCAAAATTATCTAACGGATTACATTATGATATAGATTATAAGCAATATTCACCTCATCAGTTTGGAATACCTCAACATAGAAAAAGAATATTTATAGTTGGTTGTTTAGAAGGGCTGGAACATTTTAGCTTTGATGAAGTTGATAAGCACAAAACCAGTTCGGTTAACATCAATCAATTTATTGAAGAAAACCCTAAGTATTCAAAACAATTACCAGCGAAGTATAAGTACTATCTAAATCTTTGGCAAGATTTTATAAATAGCATTCCAACTGAAATTAAATTACCTGGCTTTCCTATTTGGTCAATAGAATTTGGAGCAACTTATTCATTTGAAGATGTTGTTCCGTTTCGTATGCACGTTGAAAAATTAGGAAAACAGAAAGGAAATTTCGGAATCTCATTGAAAGGCTTAACAAAAAAAGAACAATTAAAATTGTTGCCAAGCTATGCAAGAACTAAAAAGAAATTTCCTGATTGGAAAAAGCAATACATATATCAAAACAGAAAATTTTATCAGGACAATA
>JAICKT010000419.1 GCA_025927795.1 Parafilimonas sp.
ACACCATGCGTGTTTACTGAATAACCAAATTTTAATTCTGCTTCTACTTTATCGCCATCAGTAACGGCTACATAGCGCATGTTATCACCAAAGCGAACAAATTTAGCACCCTGCCAATCCTTCCAGGCGGCGGCGGCTCTTGACCAAACGTTGATACCTTCAAGTACTTTGTTATCTTCCCAATGGCCCGTAATAACTTTTCTTCGTGTGCGCATGCGTGTCATAATGAAGCCGAATTCCCTATCGCCATGTGCGCTTTGGTTCAGGTTCATAAAATCCATATCAATATTATTCCAGGGAATATCGCGATTGAATTGCGTATGAAGATGGCATAAAGGTTTCTGTAGAATCTTCAATCCATTGATCCACATTTTAGCCGGAGAAAAAGTATGCATCCATGCAATAATACCAATGCAATTCCTGGCTGTATTGGCTTCCATGCAGGTGTTGTAAATTTCTTCAGGAGTTTTTACTGTTGGCTTATATACAATTGTAACAGGAATATTTGCTGCATCATTAAACGATTTCGCAATTACCTGCGAATGTTCTGCAACTTTTTTTAATGTTTCTTCACCATACAAATGCTGGCTGCCGGTTACAAACCAGACTTCAAATTTTTTCAGATCGGCTATCATACTTATTTATTGGTTTTATTAATTCCTATTCAAAAAAATATTTGGATTATTTTATTTGCCTGCTATTAAATCAACATCATCCACCTTCTCAGGAAACCACATCATCATTTCTCCTTTGCCTCTGTTTGCCCAGGCATAATATGGAATAGCCATAAAGTTTTGATTTTGTGTTTTAATAGCTTCACCGTTGTCTTCAATAACAACTGCAGGAACATTTGCTTTCAAAACTTCAATTCCATTTAAAAGATCCGGATTGAAAGAAGCCTGTAACTGAGTATTCACGGGCATTACAATGTTAGCGGCTTTGCCATTATTATCAACCCATTCAGCACAATACATAATTGGACCGCGTTGCAAAGCCACTCTTCCTACATCGCTTTTTACATTATTATTTGCAACAACTTTTTTTACTTCCATAGGAAGCCTTACTTCTATTATGTCATTCTTTTTCCATTTTCTATTTAAAACTGCATAACCATTTTCTATAGGGTAATCAACTTCTTTTCCGTTAATTGTAATGATTGTTTTTTGATCAGAATTATTATAAAATGAATAAAGATCAGAAGGCATGGCTTCATTTCTTGCCCAGCCCGGAATGCGTATCAGCATTGAAAAATCAAAGGCTGATTTTGGTTTGATAATAAATTTTAAATCCCCATCCCATGGATAATTATTTTGCTGAACGATACCTACTTCTTTGCCATTTATTTTTAACGCAGTCGCTCCTGCAATAAAAAGATTTGCATATAATTTATCATTTTGCTGCGCATATACGTAACCTGGAATTGACGGCATAAGCCTTACAACATTTGTAGGGCAACAAGAACAGGGAAACCATCCTGAACGTGTTGCTTCCATATCAGGATGATTAAAACTATTTTTTACCTGCATAGCATTTGTATAAAAAAAAGATTTGCCATCAAGCCCTACTCCTGAAATAAAACCATTGTATAAAGTTTTTTCAAGTACATCGATATATTTTGAGTCGCCATGCAATAAGAACATTCTTTCATTCCAAAAAACCTGTGCAATGGCAGCGCAGGTTTCATTATAAGCCGTTGCATTTGGAAGTTCGTAATTGTCGCCAAAACGTTCGCCGTCCCCGATTGCCCCAACACCACCTTGCACATACATTTTTTTTCCAACCACATTATTCCAAATTGTATCAACAGCGTTCAATAACTTTTCGTCTCCCATAAGTGCCGCCACATCGGCCATTGCTGAATATAAATATCCCGCACGAACAGCATGTCCTTCCGCTTCTGTTTGTTCTGTAACGGGAACGTTATCCTGCCAGTAAGCCCCATTCTTCCATTCATCTTTACTGGTTGAATCGTAGCTTACATCGCGGCCTCTTTCTTCAATAAAATATTTTGCAGTGTTCAGGTATTCCTTTTTGCCAGTAATACGATATAATTTTACCAAGCCCATTTCAACCACTTCATGGCCGGGTGCAGTATGCTGCTGATCAGGGGCGGGGCCAAAAACCGAACAAACAAGATCTGCATTTTTCAATGCAATATTTAAAAGATTCTTCTTGCCTGTTGCCATATAATGTGCGGCGGCAGCTTCATATAAATGACCTGCGTTATATAATTCATGGCTTAATTTTCTTTCATTCACCCAGCGCTTTGCGCCAGCCCATGCCTGAGGATGTGTTGGATCTATCGTTCTCGCTGTGTATAAATAACCGTCAGGCTCCTGTGCCTTTGCAACAATGGCAATAAGAGAATCCATGTAGGCTTCGAGCTTTGCATCAGGAAAAAGGCTTAATGAATATGAAGCGCCTTCCAATGTTTTATAAATATCTGTATCATCGAAAGGGTATATGGTGCAGAATTTTCCTGAATGCGAGGCAGCCATTTCAAAATTTTTTACGCGGCCAGTTTTTTCACAACGCTCAAACGAAGCGGGAATAGTAACCAATTCATTTACTTTTATTCGCGGCAGCCAAAAATTATCACTTAAATGGACTTGTGTAAACGGTACAGCCTGTATAGGATAATCTTTATGTTGTGCAAATAGATTGTATGAATTTATGAGTAGTAATAATAAAAATGTTTTTCGCATATTAATGCCTTTAAAATTTATTCATTTTAAGACTGGCCGTAGTAACTCCCAGGTCCATGTTTTCTTTCAAAATGCTTTCTTATTAATGCATCCTTTAATCTTAATGCATCTGCTTTAATTGATTCTGTTAAATAGGCCATCTTCGCAACTTCTTCCAATACTGCGCTGTTATAAACTGCTTTTGCCGCCGTTTTTCCCCAGGTAAATGGTGCATGGTTTCCTACCAGTATCATTTCCATTTCTTCATAATTTATATTCCTTTCTTTTAAAGCATTGATGATTTGAAAACCTGTTTGGTATTCATAATCACCTTGTATCATGTCATCATTCATCGGGGCAGCACAAGGAATATCGTAAGTAGTGTGGTCGGCATGTGTAGTTCCGTAAATAGGAATATCACGCTGGCTTTGCGCCCATGCGGTAGCATAACTGGAATGCGTATGCGAAATTCCGCCGATAGTTTCAAAATGTTTGTATAAAACGGCATGTGTAAGGGTATCCGATGAAGGGCGTAAATTGCCTTCAACAGTCTTTCCTTCAAAATCAACAATTACCATTTTATCTTCGGAAAGTTCTGAATATGGAACACCGCTTGGCTTTATCGCAAACACGCTTTCCTCTCTATCCGCAGCGCTTACATTGCCAAATGTAAAAAGCACTAAACCCAGTTCAGGCAATTGCATGTTGGCTTTATAAGCGAGGTGTTTTATTTCATCGTATTTACTCATTGTTCAATAAATTTTCCCAACGCTTTATATTTTTCATACCTCTTTTTATATAGCTCAACTTTTTCGTTGTTGGGTTTATATTCTGCATCAAAGCCCTGGCCCATTGCGGCCATAGCATCTTCCACTTTACTGTAAATTCCGGCAGCAGTTGCAGCAAACATTGCCGCACCAATTGCGCATGTTTGCTCTGACTTATGAATGCGAATAGGCATATCCATCACATCTGCCATAACCTGCATAATATATTGAGATTTTCTTGCTACACCTCCTAAGCCAATCAACCCTTTTACTGGAACACCTTCTTCATTAAACCTGTCAACAATTGCTTTTGCGCCAAAACATGTTGCTTCAACCAACGCTTTAAAAATGCGTGATGCATCTGTGCC
>JAICKT010000503.1 GCA_025927795.1 Parafilimonas sp.
AATTTAATTTCATTTTATATTAAAACAACACTTTTAAAATAAGTCTGTGGTAGAAACCACAGGCTTTGCTTATATTCTGTTATAAAAAACATCAACTATTTTTTTTATACAACTTTTCTTTTGCTGCATCTTTTTGTAATAAAATTTTTTCATCATTACAAAATTTTATAAAATCATTTGCTGAAGAACTGTTTTTATATGGAACATAATATTCTGTATCATCGTTTTGTTTTGCACCCGCATTGCGCCATGCAAGTGCATACGATACACGATGATTTTTTAAAACAGGTAACAGAACGTTTGTCCACCATGTGCTGTCCGGCAATTTTGCATAACCAAATTCTGTTAATGCAGGAATTTTATTGTGTACATCGGCAATACTGTCAAGTGTGGTAAGCATATTATTTGCTTCGTTCATAAACTCCTGGTTATTTCCACGCTGGTAAATATCAAAACCCAAAACATCTGTGAATTCATCGCCGGGAAATCGTTCTAAAAACTCATTTGCAGAATAAAATTTATCGGTGTTATAAGCGTATAAAAGATTATGAACATTTTTTGTATAACGTAAATATTTTTCTGTGTATTGATAAAGCTGTTTTATTTCATCAGGTGTACAATTTTTTCCGCCCCACCAAAACCAGCTCCCGTTTAATTCATGAAACGGTCGAAAGATGATTGGAATGTATTTACCATTATCATCTTTTAAACTTAAAAAAAATGCTGCTACTTTATCAAGCCATGAATTATATAAATTATTTTTTTCGCCATTAGGTAAAACAGATGCAACTGTGCCGGGCGCAGGATCCCATGCCGTTTTACCAGTTAAAGGATTATTTAAATGCCAGCTTATTGTTATTACGCTTCCATGTTTATACGCATCTTTAATAAACATGCGCATCTTATCAAAAGGAACGCTGTCTAAATTAACAGGATGATCTAATTCTATTCTTCCTAATTCAAAACCCATTACAGCAGGATAATCGCCGGTTACATCTTTTATATCGCTTCTGCCTTTTTCATATTTCCAGCCAACACCATAAGCCAAATCATCCTGGTGACCAAGCATTACACCTTTATCTAAATTCTTTTTTAAATTATTATATAGATTGATGGTTTCGGCTGTTGCGTGTTTATCTGCGGGCAAATTAGTTTGTGAGAATATGTTTACTGCGTGAAAGAAAATAAAAGCAATCAATAAGATTTTTTTCATGCAATTCTAATTTATACGAGGCAAGAAAAACACACATCGGTCAAGCAACAAACAGTGTAACAAAATTATGCATGTGGTAACTTAAGAGATAATACTTTTTTATCTAAATCTTCATATTTTATTTGCAAGAAAGCGCATTTTATAAGGCTGAAGCCCATATTTTTTACTGATACTTTTTCCACTAAGGTTATTTCAATGCTTTAATTTATTATGCTCTTCAATCCTGTTGATGCAATTCATGAGTGCCCGAAAAATATGATAAGTTGTTTTCCAGATTTGTGCTTTTAATCTGGTTTGGGCAGCAGGATCTGTATCTATTCCTTCATCATACCAGTCGCCATGTTCATGATCTATCAAATACGTTTGTACATACTGCCATTCTTTAAAAAAATTTTGCAGGTAACGCATCGAATCTTCCGGATACATTTCGGAAAACATCAGCAACGTGTTTAATGCTTCTGCCTGCGCCCACCAGTTTTTTCCATTGTTAATGATAGTGCAGCCAGCTTTATCTTTAAAATAATAACCTTCATCATAAAAGCCGCCAACAGAATTATCCCAGCCATTATGTAATGCATGATCAACCATCTTTTTGCCAATAGCTAAAGTTTTTGCAGATGCTTTTCCATTTAATGCTTCATCAGCTTCCTGCATTAAATAAGCAGTCTCCACATCATGACCAAAAGAAACATGATCAAGATTTTTGTTTTTCATGATGACGTCTCTTGATGAATCGCGAAACATAACAGGTTTCCAATCGTAAGTAAAAAACAATTGCAAATAGCCTTTCTGTGTTACAATTTTATCACGAATTAACACAAGCATTTCCTCTAATCTTTTTTTCACCAAAGCATCGGGCCAAACTTTGTACAGTTCTGTTAGTGCTTCTAATAAATGAATCGAACTATTCTGATCTTTATAACCTGTTTCTGCATTGCTCTGTACATCAGCAGTTCTTATCACATGCGAGCCATCTCTGTTTAAATGCTGGTAATAACCTTTATAAATTGAATCATGACTATTTTTCTCAAGCCACATAAAAGCAGTCTTTGCAAAACTTAATGCGGCCGTATCATGCGAGCATTCGTAATAAGCACTTAAACCATAAATGGCGAACGCATTACCATAAGCTTCTTTTATTGTGCTTTTAGGTGCTCCATCTCTTGTAACCAAACTATAAAAACCGCCGTATTGTTTATCCCACATTTTATCACGCAAAAAATAAAAGCCATGCCGCGACATTGTAATGTATGATGTATCATGATAAAACATTGCAGCTTTTGCCGTACTCCAAATATTCCTTGCTTGTGTTACGATCATTTTATCCTGTGCACCAACCGGTTTAAAGTCGAAAGAAAAAGTGCTTAAATATCCGCCGTCGGCTGTATCAATATTTCGCGGATAATATTCATCAAGTAAACCTTGCTTTGCTGCATACTGCATTTGTGTTTTAATGCTATCAAGATTTGTGGTTTGTGCAGACGCAATAGTTGCAGTAAAAAATATTGCTATTAATAATTTTAGTTTCATTTATGAGCGTTTACTTCTTTTTATTCAAAACTTTATTAGCTGCCAACACTAAAAACAAATAATCTGTTGTTCCGCCACCTAACACATACTCACCTTGCTGCCACAAAAACGGAAACGCAAGCAGCTCCGGAAAATCCGGACGAATTAATGCAGTGCCCGAAGCAATACCACCAGGAATATAAGACCAGTCGGCACGATTAAACCCA
>JAICKT010000101.1 GCA_025927795.1 Parafilimonas sp.
ATAAATCATCATGGCAAACGTGCGGATGCAATTGTAAAAGGCATGCTTCAACACTCACGAAAAAATACGGGACAAAAAGAACCAACAGATATTAATGCTTTGTGTGATGAGTATTTGCGTCTCTCCTATCATGGTTTGCGTGCAAAAGACAAAAGTTTTAACGCAAATTTTAAAACAGATTTTGATGAAAGCATTGGCAAAATAAATATCATTCCGCAAGATGTTGGAAGAGCACTATTAAATCTTTTTAATAATGCCTTTTATGCAGTGAATGAAAAGAAAAAAAAATTATCGGATATTAAAGACCTGACAGTTTTGGAACAGTATCATCCAACAGTTTCAGTTCAAACAAAAAAAATAAATAATGCAATTGAAATAACAGTAAAAGATAACGGCAACGGCATTCCGCAAAATATTATTGATAAAATATTTCAGCCATTCTTTACTACAAAACCAACAGGACAAGGAACAGGTTTGGGTTTAAGTTTGGCTTATGATATTATAAAAGCGCATGGCGGAGAAATAAAAGTGGAAACAAAAGAAGCAGAAGGTTCAGCTTTTATTATACAATTACCGTGTTAAAATTTATATTTGACAAACCAAACAAACCTCTATGAAAATTCTCGTTGTTGATGATGAGCAAGACATAAAAATTTTATTTGAACAGCGCTTTCGTAAAGAAATACGAAATGGTGAATTTACATTTGCATTTGCTAATTCGGGCGAAGAAGCACTTAGTTATCTGCACAAATACGAACATGAAATTGTGCTTATTCTCTCTGATATAAATATGCCGGGCATGAGTGGTCTTGAACTGCTTAAAAAAATTAAACAAATGTATGTTGTGCCGCCACCTGTTGTAATGATGATTACAGCTTATGGTGATGAAGAAAATTATAATAGGTCGGTAAGCCTTGGTGCAGATGATTTTTTAACCAAGCCGCTCGATTTTACTCTTCTTAAAGAAAAACTTAAAAACAAAGTGAATGGCTAAGATACTTGTAGTGGATGATGAAGCGGATCTCGAAATTCTGATCAAACAAAAATTTCGAAAACAGATCAGGGATGGCCAATATGAATTTTTATTTGCCAGCAATGGCAAAGAAGCATTAACAAGGCTTGAGCAAAATGGAAACATTGAAGTATTGCTCAGCGATATTAATATGCCAGAAATGGATGGTCTTACTTTGCTTACAAGGTTGTCTGAATTAAATACACTTACCAAAGCAGTTATAGTATCAGCTTATGGAGATATGGAAAATATCCGTACGGCTATGAATCGCGGCGCTTTTGATTTTATAACGAAGCCCGTAAATTTTGACGATCTTAATATCACTATTCAAAAAACACTTAACCATGTAAAACAACTTTACACAACACTGGCAGCAATAAAGGAAAATAATATACTTAAAATGTATGTTGATGAAACCGTACTAAACTTTATGAATGGCAAAGAATATGAAGCTTCTTTAATGCAGAATGAAACAATAGTTGCCACCATTGCATTTATTGATATAAGCGGTTTTACAGCCATTACAGAAATTGAACCTGCTGATGTTGTAGTAAAAATGTTGAATACATATTTTGATGTAATGGTGCATGAAATAATTGCACAAAATGGTCATGTAGATAAATTTATTGGTGATGCAATTCTTGCAGTATTTAAAGGAGATTATCATCTTGACAGAGCCATAGATGCATGCCTTGCAGTAAGAAAAAAAATTGAAAACTTACCGGCTCAATCTGAAACACCGGCTTTTTTACCTAAGGTTTCAATCGGCATTCACAGCGGCGAAGTTATCTCCGGCAATATTGGTTCTGCAGAACTGCGCCGGCTTGATTATACTGTTATCGGCGATGTTGTAAATACTGCCCAGCGTTTACAATCTGTTGCCACTGCAGGCAGAATTTTAATAGCTGAATCATCTTATCAAAAAGTAAAAGAATCTTTTAACTGCCGCGCAGTAGGAGAAGTAATATTAAAACATAAAGCCGAACCTTTTAATGTATATGAAGTAGTGGAATAGGCTTAATGCTTTTTACGATTTATAGGTTTATGAGCCTCTGTGTGTGCCTTTCTTTTTTTTAAAATGCCGCCTGATGCTTCTTTAATAACACTCGCAAAAACAAATGCAGCCGGGTCTGTTTCATAAACAACATCTTTTAGTTTTCTTATTTCAAGGCGCGTTATTACAGTAAAAATTATATCGGTATCATTATGCACTTCAAAGTTACCGGGCAGGTAACCGCGTTCACCTTTATAAATAGTTATTCCACGCCCAAGTTCGTTCACCAGTTTGCTTTTTAGAATTTCGCTTTTGCTTGAAATAATTGTAACACCTGTGTATGCTTCAATACCTTCAACCACATAATCAATTGTTTTTGATGCAGTGAAATAAGTTATCATAGAATACATAGAAATACCAATATCAAATCTTATAGCAGCAATTAAAAAGATAATAAAATTAATTACAAATATTATTTCTGTGGTAGTAAAGCTTGTTCTGCGCCGTGTGTATAAAGCAAAAATATCTATACCATCCAAAGAACTGCCTGCGCGCAAAATTAATCCGTTGCCTATACCCAGGAAAAATCCTCCGAATATTGCAACCAAAACATTATCCCCTGTTATTAAATGCGGGTACGGAACAAAATAAAGTGCTAACGATAAAAGCACTATGCAAATCGCGGTTTTTATTGCAAATGATTTATCAATTATATTTCTTGCAAGAAAAATAAATGGAAGATTAGCAATCAGAACAACGTATGCAAGATTAAAGTGATAAATTTTATGTATTAAGAGTGATATACCGCTTATACCGCCATCAAAAAAACTGTTTGGAACTAAAAAACTTTCATACGCAAATCCGGAAATAAGTATACCTAAAAAAATTAAGATAATATCTTCCCCGATAAATTTAAGGCTGTGTTTTACAGAAATTTTTCTTTTTGGCATTTGAGATTTAAGGTAAGAAAGATGTTGGTTTTTTTTTCGTTTATATTCTTTGTTGGCTGTTGCTGTAAAATAATGATGCGTGCTTAAAAATTTTATTTGTTGCTGCAACCATTCTTCCCGCGTTTTTTCGGGGTTAAAATTTTTAAGTTCAAGAAAAAGTTTTTCAGCTTCTTTTGAATAATTATCTGTTCCAAGGTAACTTAAATCAGCATCGCATAAAATCTTTGACAAATGATTTGTTGGCTTCTGCGGAATTTTGGTAGCCATTATCATCCCACGCACGGTTTCAATTTGCGCAGCGGTAAAATTATATCCCGGTAAAATTCCCGTTGCAATTTCACAACTCTTTTCCTCATGACCTATCGCGGTATAAACATAACCTATATCGTGCAGTAAAGCTGCAGCCTCCAATAAAGAAACATCTTCTTCATTGATACCTTCGCTTTCTGCAATATGTATTGCAGCCGATAAAACTTCCTGCGTATGTTCTTTGTCATGATAGACAAGATACCAGGCTTTTTTTTCATCCATTAACTCGTAAATAAATTCCTGTAAAGGCTTCATTGAATAGTTTGCAATAAAACGAAAATATTTTTAAACTATTTAAATTTTATTTGAATTAAAATTGAAATAAAAAAAAGCTGATATTATTTTTTCCAATGATTTTGTACTATAAAAAATTAAGAAGCATCCACTATTATTTCATAATGCTGAGAAGTTGCATCAAACCGTTTTAAAACTTTTCTTGCATTTTCGGGCACGACAGCTTGTTCATAATCTTCACCTGCAAAATCTTTTACTGCATCTATACTATCAAATTCCATAATAGTTATAAACTCTGTTTCGTTATTGATATTTCTTTTCAACAGTTGAATACTTTTAAAGCCTTTAATATTTCTGCTTTGAATATGCGGAAATATTTCAGAACGCAAAAGCGCTTCATAAACATCAGCATTTTCAGGTGTTGTGTAACCATGCCATATTCTTGAAATTTTCATTTCTAAAAATTTAAACTATTATTTCAATATAAAAAATTGCCGTTAACTTTTAAAGCGCAACTGCTATAACAATGAATTACCAATAAACTGTATAAAGCGCTATAAGAATTCCAACAACAATTAAACTACCCACTGCAAATTTTGTAGATACTTTAAACATTGATTTATCAATTTCCAGTCCGTGTGGTTTAACCCCTTTTCGATTTTCATAATTGCTGATGAGTACCATTCCAATTATGCAGAGAATAAATACAATACTCATACGGTCCAGGAAAGGAATTTCGTAAACACCAGTGCCGTTATCTTTTGAAAAGCCAATTGGTGCAAGAAAAGAAAGATCCATCATCATTGGCAAAAATTTCAATATCACAGAAAATATAAAACCACCAATGGTTGCAAACAATGCAGCATTTGATGTAGCCTTTTTCCAGAAGAAACCAAGAATAAACATCGCAAAAATACCCGGTGAAACAAAGCCTGTATATTCCTGAATATATTGAAAGCCTTGCTTGCCTTCGCCCATTAATGCATCGCCCAACGCTAAGGATAATAAAATGGCAAGAATCATTGAAATAATTACAACAACACGTCCGAGCCGCACAAGTCTTTGTTCACTTGCCGATTTGTGCAATGCTTTTTTATAAATATCCAAAACGAAAATCGTAGAGATACTATTCGCTTTTCCGGCAAGTGAAGCAACAATTGCAGCCGTTAATGCAGCAAATGATAATCCTTTTAATCCTGCAGGCAAAAGTGTTAGTAAAGATGGATATGCTTTGTTTACATCTACCACACCTTTCGAACTCAGCATTTCTGTTTGAAACATGCCTTTCTGATGAAGATAATATGCAGCTATGCCCGGTAGTATTACGATTACAGGCATAAGCAATTTTAAAAATGCTGCGAACAATAATCCATTTCTTGCAGTAGGCATGTTGGCACCCAGCGCACGTTGTGTGATGTATTGATTACATCCCCAGTAATTAAGATTCGCAATCCACATACCGCCAATTAAAACAGAAAGACCGGGCAAATCCATGTAGTTAGGATTATCACGATTGAATATCATGTGAAAATGGTCGCTTGTCTGTGTAGTAAGAATTTTGAATCCACTTAAAATTCCGGTGTCGCCATTTTTTTCTGCAATAAGTGTTAAGCCAATATATGTTGCAGCTAATCCTCCTAAAATTAAAACAGCCACTTGTATTACATCTGTATAACCGATTACTTTCATCCCTCCTAACGTAATCAATATTGCAAACAATGCAAGCAGTAAAATGCAGGTGTAAATATTAAAACCCGAAATGCTGCTAATGGCTAATGCACCAAGATATAAGATTGACATCAGGTTTACTACTATATACAACAACAACCAAAACACAGCCATTATCATTGCTACGGTGCTATTATACCGCTGATTTAAAAATTGCGGCATAGTATAAATCTTATTCTTTAAATAAACCGGCATAAAAAATATGGCTACAATAATAAGTGTTGCGGCAGCCATCCATTCATAGCTTGCAATGGCAAGACCCATTTTAAATGCCGAGCCGCTGGTACCAATAAATTGTTCGGCTGAAATATTAGATGCAATAAGCGATGCACCAATTGCCCACCATGTTAGCGAACCTTCTGCAAGAAAGAAAGCTTTTGAATCGTGCTCACGGCTTCGTCTTCTTCTGTAAATTAAATATCCATATACAGCAACAATAACAAAGTAAATAATAAAGACAAGATAATCGGCTGATGCAAGTTGGCTCATGAGTATTCTTTTTCGTGAATCGTCAATCGTGAAACGTGAATGTAGTGCACGAATTGAATATGCCAACTAAGACAGCCAAAAAATTTTTATAGGTGGTCAATAAGTCTCGACAGAAAAAATTCTTTATATAAACAGGCTTTATCAAATTATTCAAAAGTTAATAAGGTCTCATGTATTCAAACAAACTAAATCACCTGTTATTAAGGTTTAAAAAATGAATGCAAACGAATAATAAAATATTTCATTTTAATATCCGCCTCTTTGCATTTTCACATTTGACGATTAACCTTTGACGAATATCATCCTCTAAAATAAAGATAGATACAAAGAATAGCTACTATTAGCAACACAGAAAAGATAATGTCTTTTACAGACCATGTAGAACGTGATTCTTGTTTGTCTTTATCTGTAAGTGTTGAAAATGTGAGCCCGGATATTTTTGCATAATCAGGCGCTTTTGTTGCATAACTAACAGCAATAAAAACGATAATGCAAACAAGTGTAATAAGTAAACTATAATATTGAAAGAAGATATTATTTATAATCCATAAAAAAGAACCTTTTTCATACGTAAAACCTGCAGTGAGTTTTACAGGTGTGTCCACTGCCAACCTGAATAAGCCCATTATAAAACCTGTAATTAAAGTAGCAAGACATCCTTTACCATTTAATCTTTTCATAAAAATTCCGAAGAAGAAAACAACGAATATGGGTGGAGCAAGATAAGCTTGTATGCCTTGCAAATAATCGTACAAACCTTTACCACCCTGAATTACAGGTATCCACAGCAAACCAATTATTACCATTACAACAGTTGCTACTCTCCCTACAAAAACCAACTCTTTCTGACTTGCGTTTGGTTTGAACTTCGAATAAAAATCCATCGTAAATAATGAGGATGATGCATTGAATACACCGGCTAAAGCACTCATCAATGCGCTCAATAAACCCGCAACAACAATTCCTCTTACACCAACTGGTAAAACATTTATTACAAGCAATGGAAAAACTTCCTGTGCTCTGTCACGAATAATGTGTCCATTAGCGTCCATTAAATCATGTTGAATAGCAGGATTGATTCCAGTCTTCGCTAAAGCAAAGCCAATCATACCCGGTATTATAAAAAGAAATACAGGCAACAGTTTTAAAAAGCCTGCGAAGATTGAACCTTTTCTTGCTTCGTTTGCATTAGGCGCACCCAATACGCGCTGCACAATGTACTGGTCGGTACACCAATACCACAAACCAATAATAGGCGCGCAAAACAGCATGCCAAGCCATGGATAATTACTATTAAAATACCATGCTTCTTTACCAGCTTCCTGTACAGGTGCCCATGTACTTTGCACGCCATGCGGCACCATCGGTTTCCATAAATTAAACATTTCGCTTCCACATATTTCACGCAACTTACCCCAACCGCCAAGCGCATGCAATCCATAATATGTTATCATTAAAGAGCCTATGATTTTTATAAATGTTTGAACAACTTCTGTATAAACAACTGCTCTTAATCCACCTATAATTGTGTACACGCCGGTGAGTATAATTAATAAGATGGAACCAATCCAAAAGCTATCCATTCCCCACAAATGCACTTCGGGCAACAATACTCTAAATACAACTCCGCCTGCATAAAGACCTACTGCAATTTTTGTGAGAATATATGCGATGAGTGAAATAACAGACAACACTGTTCTTGCTTTTGGAGAAAATCTTCTCTCCAAAAATTCAGGCATGGTAAAAACTTTTGAACGCATATAAAACGGAACCATCATCCAGCCAAGAACTAATAAACACCATGCATGTAATTCGTAATGCGCCAATGCAACACCATCTGTTGCACCTGAACCTGCAAGACCAACTAAATGTTCTGAACCAATGTTAGAAGCAAAAATGGAAGCGCCAATAAGAAACCAACCTAAATGGCGACCGGCAAGAAAATAATCTTCAGCAGAATTTTTTTTCTTTTTTGTTGACCACCATGCAATGCCTGCAATTAGTGCGAAATAAATTATTATCTCTGCCCAGTCAATGCCTTTTAAATAAGTCATAGCTTGTATTTTGGTTTTTAAAAAGATAAAGCTTTAGCGTGAATCGTCAATCGTGAAACGTGAATGTAATTGCGCGAATCGTCAAACATCAATCGTGAATATAAGAGCAAAATAGTTTTTATCAGCATTACAAAATTCAATTTATATTTTATGTTATCTCCAATATCAACTTTTTCGAATTTTCATGTATGACAATTCACGATTGACGTTATCCAATCATTTTTGTCAGCATACTAAATGTGCGTTGCATTAATGTTCCTAAATTCTCCAAACTTTCTTTCTTTGAATAATTCAACTTTTCGCTTAAATCTAATACCGCATCAATTTCAATAATTGAACCTCTCGAAATTTCATAAAATCTCTTTCGTTCTGCAACTGATTTTCTTGAACAGCCTTCAGCAATGTTTAAGTAAACAGATAATGCTGCTCTTCTTACTTGTTGAACCATATTAAACTTCTCATCAGAAGGTAATATCTTGCTAAAACTGTAACATTCTAATGTGAATGATTTCGCAGTAGTAAAAACATCAAGTTTTTGATGGTTTAATTGTAAGAACATTTTGGTTTATAATTTAGTGATGAAATCTTGTCGTGAATCGTTACCGTAAATCGTCAAACGTCAATCGTGAATATAAGAGCAAAATACTTTTATCAGCGTTTGTTATATTCATTTTTAAATTTTTAAGTTTTTTAATTAGTGCCAACCTTTTCGAATTTTCACGTTTGACGATAATACACCTCATTCCACTTCAGTTCATTTTTCAGTTGATGAAGATTACTATTCTTATCAATTAAAACAAATTCAATATTCGCCATTGCTGCAAAATCTTCCAAGTGTTCGCTTGTTAAGTTTTGGCTGAAACAGGTATGATGCGCACCACCGGCATATATCCATGCTGCACAACCTGTTTTCATATCAGGCATTGGTTTCCATAAAACTCTTGCAACCGGCAACTTTGGCAATTTATGTTTTGGTTTGATGGCTTGCACTTCATTTACCAGCAAACGAAAACGGTTACCCATATCAATAATTGATGCATTCAATGCATCGCCTGCAGCAACATTAAATAAAAGTCTTACAGGATCTTCTTTTCCGCCAATACCTAAAGGATGAATCGCACACAAAGGTTTTCTATCTGCGATAGATGAACAAATCTCCAGCATGTGAGCACCTAATACCATTTCATTTTTTGGCTCAAAGTGATATGTGTAATCTTCCATAAAACTATTGCCGCCTTTTAAGCCTGTTGCCATTACTTTCATGGCACGAACAAGTGCAACCGTTTTCCAATCGCCTTCGCCTGCAAAGCCATAGCCTTGCTGCATTAAACGTTGTGCTGCAATACCCGGCAATTGTTTCATGCCATGCAAATCTTCAAACGTATCGGTAAAGCCTTTATAATTTCCATCTTGTAAAAATGTTTTTAAGCCTAATTCAATTCTTGCAGCATCTTTTAACGACTGTCGTTGCTTCCCGTTTTTTTGTAATGAAGCGCTTAATGTGTAAGTACCTTCATATTCTTTAATAAGTGTATCAACTTCTTTATCGCTTATTTCGTTTATCACTTTTACCAAATCGCCAATGCCATGTGTGTTTACTGAAAAACCAAACTTATATTCTGCTTCTACTTTATCACCGTCTGTTACTGCAACGTAGCGCATGTTATCTCCAAAGCGTACAAATTTTGCATTCTGCCAATCATTCCATCCGGCAGCGGCACGGCACCAAACGTTAATGCTTTTTAATGTTGATTCATCTTTCCAATAACCAACCACCACTTTTCTTTCCATGCGTAAACGACTCACCATAAAACCAAATTCTCTATCGCCATGTGCACTTTGATTCAGGTTCATAAAATCCATATCAATGTCATTCCATGGTATATCGCGATTGAATTGTGTATGAAGATGCAATAAAGGTTTTTGTAAAATCTTCAAACCATTAATCCACATTTTTGCAGGTGAAAAAGTATGCATCCATGTAATAACGCCAATGCAATTTTTAGATGCATTTGCTTCTTTACAAACAGATAAAATTTCTTCCGGCGTTGTAACAATGGGTTTATAAATTATCGAAACAGAAATATCTTTTGAAGCGTTTAAAAATTTTGCAATCTCCTGCGAATGTGCGGCAACTTTTTTTAAGGTTTCTTTTCCATACAAGTGCTGACTTCCTGTGATGAACCAAACTTCAAATGTTTTTAAATCGGTCATAATATTTATTTTTTTAAAACAGAGGCTATCAGAAAGTGCGGCGAATTATTAATGACTTCACATTAATTACCTATTGTCCGTAATAAGAATTTTTCCCATGCTTACGCTCATAATGTTTTTTTATGAGTGAATCTTTTAACCGCAATGCATCTGCATTAATTGCTTCTGTTATGAATGCCATTTTTGCAACTTCCTCAAGCACTGCACTGTTATAAACCGCTTTGTCAACAGTTTTACCCCATGTAAATGGTGCATGATTTCCAACTAAAATCATTTCAACATCTTCATAGCTTAAATTTTTTTCTTTTAATGCATGCACAATCTGAAAACCTGTTTCATATTCATAATTACCATGTATGCGCTCATCTTTCAGTGGCGCTGCACATGGAATATCATAAGTGGTGTGGTCTGCATGTGTAGTTCCGTAAACCGGAATATCACGCAGGCTTTGCGCCCATGCCGTTGCATATGTAGAATGTGTATGAGCAATACCGCAAACAGTTTCAAAATGTTTATACATTACCATATGTGTAAACGTGTCTGAAGATGGACGAAGATTTCCTTCAACAATTTTACCGTTAAAATCAACAATTACCATTTTTTCAGGAGATAGTTCTTCATAGGGAACACCGCTTGGTTTAATAGCAAAAACATTTTCATTTCTGTCTGCAGCGCTTGCATTGCCAAACGTAAATAATACTAATCCTAATTTTGGCAATTTCATGTTTGCCTTATAAGCCTGCTGTTTTATTTCATCATACTTGCTCATAACGTGAAACGTCAATTGTGAGTAAATTCAAGACTCCTTTTTTTTACATTCATGTTTGACCATCACAAAATTTATTCTTATTGTTTATTATTTATTTCATTGTTATCAACACCACACTCATCGGCGGAAGATTTATAGATAAGGCATCGTTTGTTTTTTTATAATCTGAAAATGTTGCATTCTTCACTTTAGCGGGTTGCTCAAATGTGTTTACATCATTAAATTTTTGTGAAGTCAGAATTTCGCCTTCAATATTTTTTGTTGAAATATTTTGCAGTGAAGTATTTACTGTTATTTGTTTCTTTGAATCAAGATTCACCAATGTTATATGCACAACACCATTGCTGTCTTTTGATGCAGATGCATTTATTGCGGGAATGCTTTCATTTTCAAAACTGTATTGCGGGCTTGTAAATTGCAGCGGAATGAAAGTTGCGTTTTGGTGATGCTGATACAAATCAAAAACATAGTATGTTGGTGTAAGCAGCATTTTTTCTTTGTTGGTGAGCACCAATGCCTGCAGCACATTTACTGTTTGTGCAAGATTTGCCATGCGCACACGGTCGCAATGATTATTAAAAATGTTTAAAGTAGTAGCAGCAATTAATGCATCGCGCAAACTATTTTGCTGGTATAAAAAAGCAGGGTTTGTTCCGGGTTCAACATCCGTCCATATTCCCCACTCATCAACAGCCAGTGCAACTTTTTTTTCAGGGTCATATTTATCCATAATTGCACTGTGCTTATTAATAAGGTTTTCAATATTCAAACAACTTTTCAATCCTTTAAAATATTCATCTTCACCAAAAGCGGTTGCAGAACCCTTATGCTGCCAGTTGTTTACAATTGTATAATAATGCATAGATATTCCCCACATATCCTGAAGCGGAATGTTCTTCATACACACATCTGTCCAGTTATAATCATCACCATTAGAACCACTGGCAATTTTCTTTAAATGCGTACCTGGATAATCTTTACAAAACTCTGCATAACGCTTAAATTCATTTGCATAATATTCCGGTGTCATTTGTCCGCCGCAACCCCAGCTTTCATTTCCAACACCCCAAAGTGAAACATTATAAGGCGCATCGTGCCCGTTCTTTCTACGCATATCAGCCAATGTACTTTTATCATTAAAATTTAAAT
>JAICKT010000291.1 GCA_025927795.1 Parafilimonas sp.
ACGGAACATTTTTCGCGTGCAATCTTACAATCGTTAAACCTGCTTCCTGTGTTTTAATTGCTGCTTTGCGCTGCCCTTCAAAATAAGTATCAGTCATCATGAATTGCCAGCCCGGCGAAGGCTTGGTTGTATAGATGCCATACTTGCCACCAAAAAAATTTACATCTTCCATTTCATTGCCCACATCAAACATGCCCGCCAACCCATTGTTGATATGAATATCAACATGCGCAATAAAGCTATGCTGCGCATAATGTGTTCGTAGTGCCACTGCATACGGATTGCCATCTTCAATTTCCAAATCAACATTGCTCATGGCGCTGTAAAATGTTCCTGCGCCGGCATCGCCAGGTTTTTGCCCGGGCTTTGGAACACTGTGAATAAACCAAAACATATATTTCGCTTTGCCTTTATCAGATGAATCAGGTTGCTGAAAGCCGGGCGAATTTTCTTTTAATACAATCAGCGGGCGATTTGTTCCGTAACCAATAATGCGAATGGCTTGCGGCACATAAATCGTTTTGCTGATGAGATATTTTCCTTCAGGCAAAAAAAGTATTCCGAAGTTGTGTGTTGTTTTTAAATCGTATAAAGCCTGCTGCAAAACATCAGACACATCCATTGAACCATCTGCTTTGATATGAAAATCTTCCGGCGTGAAATAGACCGCGTCAGAATCCATCAATTGTTTTGTATAAAACGATTTGCTTTTTGGATAAGATGATGAATGTTTTTGCGCGTAACTGTTATTGATAAGAAGAATAAAAAATAAAAATGCTGCTGCAATAAGTTTCATGGTGGCTGATGTTATTGCAACAAACTTAATTGATACAAACTTTTAAAACACGACTTTTAATTTGGAGGTAATAAATTTTTTCGATTAAAAGTTTTTAAGATAATCCGCGCATCCCTGCATAATAGAAGGGTCAGATTCCATCTCAACAAAAACATATTTAAGACCACCCACCTTGGCGGCAGCAAAAAAATCTTTCCAGTCAACAATGCCGGTACCCATAACCACTTGCTTCGTATTATCTGTAGGACTAAAATCCTGGAGATGCCCGGAAATAAAACGACCGGGAAATTTGCGGAAATAATCCTGGGCTTTATAACCTGATGTAATTGCAGCTACCTGGAACTGCATCTTTACCAGTGATGGATCCAAATGTTCGAGCATAATATCATATTGAGGACGTCCATCTATTTTCTCATCAAACTCACCATTGTGATTATGATATCCTGCAATCATTCCACCTTTCTTCACCATATCACCAACATGATTCATCTGGTCGCAACGTTGCTTTATTTCATCTTCAGTTTTTGCACCAAGGCCGCCTGAACAAATCATGCATTTTAATCCTAACTGGTTTGCAAATTCTATGCGTTCGGACAAGCTTGCATCATCCGTAATTTCTTTCCATGTGAAATGACAACTCGTAGTTTCAAGACCTGCATCATTCGTGATCTTTTTAAGTTCTTTGCCTGAATATTTTACAAGCGGAGTAAAAGGACCCTGGTAACCTTTTGGGCTGCACCATTCTACATTTTTGTAACCATAGCCTGCAAGCCGGCTCATCATTTCGTGAGGCTGTTGTGAAATCTCTTCACGAAAAACATAAGACTGAAAACCGATCGGCATATCAATGCCTTTGTTCTTCATGGCGAAAATGCTGGACGGAATTGTTGAAGCCAATCCTGTTGCGGCGAGACTTGCAGCAACGTTACCTAAAAAAGATCTTCTGTTCATGATGATGGTTTTGTTGTACGAATTTAAAATGATGTTATCATTTACTGATGCCAAAAGATATGTATTAAATGATGATCTTCCAAAATGCTGTATTTATCATAAATGAAAAAGGAATTGTGGTAGATAAGATTGATAAAGTAGATACAAAACAACATGCATAGTTATTTTTCCATCAAGAGGCTGCAATGCCCGTAGCTGAAACATAAAACATATGCTCTTGATACATCTTAGGTGCAGGTATTTTTATGTTTTCTTTTTAAATTTTTTCCACCATTTCGACTTGTCAACTTCCTGCTGTATTTGGTTTTTAGATTTCAACTGAGCATCAATAACAGAAACTAAAGCCATATTGTAAATGCTTCTAACACTGCTGCCCAATTGCAGAATGTGAACAGGCTTTTTCAATCCAAGTAGAATGGGACCAATAGCATCTGCACCACCTACTTCTTTCAATAAATTGTATGCAACATTTCCTGCTGCAAGATTCGGAAATATTAAAGTGTTTACATCCTGGTCAACCAGCTCACTGAAGGGATAATTATCTTTTAGTATTTCTTTATTAAAGGCTACGCTTGCCTGCATTTCACCATCCACTAATAAAGAAGGATCTTTTTGCTTCACGATTTTCGTTGCTTCAGCAACAAGTTCAGCTTCAGGAGATTTACTGCTGCCAAAGTTTGAATAACTCAACATAGCAACACGGGGCACAATATTAAAATTGCTTACCTCTTTTGCGCAGAGCAAGGTAATGTCTGCCAATTCTTCTGCAGTAGGATTGAAATTTACAGTGGTATCAGCAAGAAAGAGTGGTCCTTTCTTCGTTAACAGCAAATACATTCCTGCAATTTTCTTTACACCTTCTTCCGTTCCTATTACTTGTAAAGCGGGACGTATTGTGCTTGGGTAGTTTCTTGTGAGACCTGATATCATCGCGTCTGCTTCACCAGTTTCTACCATCATACAACCCAAATAACTTCGGTTATACATGAGCTTACCACTTTCATAAAGATTCAAGCCTTTGCGCTGACGTTTTTTGAAAAATAGTTCACCAAACCGTTTACGCATTTCGTCGTGCTGTTCGTCATGCGGATCGATAATTGGAATATCTTCAAGGTCAATATTATTTTCATTCGCTATGCTGCGAATTTTCTTTTCATTTCCCAACAAAATTGGAAAGGCAACCCCTTCATCAAAACATATTTGCGCTGTTTTTAAAATCTTCAGGTTGTCTGCTTCTGCAAAAACGATACGCTTAGGATCTCTCCTCGCCTTGTCGCCAATGGCGCGAATTAACTGGTTGTCGATACCGAGCCGCTTATTCAATTGGATTGCATAGGCATCCCAATCTGTAATACCTGTTTGCGCTACGCCACTTTCAATTGCCGCTTTTGCCACAGCCGGAGCAACAGTTGATAATAATCTTGGATCAACAGGTTTCGGAGTAATATAAGTAGGCCCGAATGATATGTTGTTCTGATCGTATGCCATGTTCACAATATCCGGCACCGGTGTTTTTGCAAGCTCTGCCAGCGCACGAACAGCAGCCAGTTTCATTGTTTCGTTAATGGTTGTAGCCCGTACGTCCAGCGCACCACGAAAAATATATGGAAAGCCTAAAACGTTGTTTACCTGGTTTGGATAATCACTCCGCCCTGTTGCCATAATAATATCTTTTCGTGCATCAATCGCATCTTCATAAGAAATCTCCGGATCCGGATTTGCCATTGCAAAAACGATCGGGTTTTTTGCCATTGACTTCACCATTTCTTTGGTAAGCAAATTCCCTTTCGATAAACCGATGAATACATCTGCATTTACCAATGCTTCGGCAAGTGTGAGATTTTTTCCTTTAAAGGCAAACTGTTTTCTTAATTCATCGAGATCAGTACGGCTTTCATGAATTAATCCTTTACTGTCGAACACGAGAAAATTTTCTTTGTTTGCGCCAAGCGCCTGGTATAATTTGATACAAGCAATTGCTGCTGCACCTGCACCACTCACAACAAAGTTGGCTTTTTCAATTTTCTTTTTTTGCAGTTCTAATGCGTTCAATAATGCGGCTGCGCTTATAATTGCTGTTCCATGCTGGTCGTCGTGCATCACCGGAATTTTCATTTGTTTTTTAAGCTCCTGCTCGATGTAAAAACATTCCGGTGCTTTTATATCTTCTAAATTAATACCACCAAATGTTGGCTCGAGTGCTTTGACTATCTGCACAAATTTTTCCGGATCTTTTTCATTGATCTCAATATCGAAAACATCTATATCAGCGAATATTTTAAACAATACTGCTTTGCCTTCCATTACAGGTTTACCAGCCTCAGGACCAATATCACCCAATCCCAATACTGCAGTGCCGTTACTAATCACTGCAATAAGATTTCCTTTCGCAGTGTATTTGTAAACATTATCAATATTGGCCGCTATTTCTTTGCAGGGTTCTGCAACCCCGGGAGAATATGCAAGAGACAAATCTCTTTGTGTCTTTGCTTCCTTAGTTGGAATTACTTCGATCTTGCCGGGCCTTTCTTTGGAATGATAATTTAAAGCTTCTTCTCGTCTAAGTTCTTTTTGCATACGTAGTTGAAACTACAATAAAAATCTTTTCAAATGAAACTTTATGCATGCGACCACCATTGAACAAAGCTCAAAGTGCAGAACAACGCGAACAACATTTATTATAAATGAAAAAGGAATTGTTGTAGACAAGATTGATAAAGTGGATACGAAACAACATGCACAGCAAGTGCTTTCTTATGCGCAGGGTGAGTAATTCTTTTTAATTTTCAATTTAAGTAAAGTTCAATAGGCTTTCTTATAATTATATCTCAAACACCATTCAAGCGGTGTCAAAATTTCAAGTGGGATATGTTTTTGTAATAGCAGGCGATGTTTTAAAATTGCAATACAAAAGCCCGCTACAAAAAACACTTCAACATTTTTATCTACCACATCCTTTCTTTTGCCAGCCGCTGATAAAGCAAATTGATTTTACTATCACGAAGATCATTTTCCTCTTTTAATTCATCAGCGTAAAGTGTGTTTTTATTTAAGCTTATAAATCGTTCATCTATCAACTTTGCATCACTTAACAGTTTTTTCAATTGCACCAATGCGGACGACACTTTCGAATTACTAAAGCTTGTATCATTTACTTCCGCTTCAATTTTTTGATAAGAAAGATAGAGCATTCTTATATCAGCCATCAGGCGATAATGTTCAAACTCCTCTTTATTTTTTTGCGGTTGCAGTTGATATAAAGTTTTTACTGCGAGTGCCTGGCTGTCTGCCAACTGCGACACTGTAATATCTTGCGGCGCTATTACTTTTCCCTGGTTGATTTCATAAGGACATGTTGTTAGCGCTTTCCAAAACGAAAGGGATTGCTCATCATTAAACCCGTACTGTTCTTTACTATATGTTTTAATAAACTCCGGAATATCCAATGCTGTTTGTGTTTGCAAACTTTTTGTATATGCATTCAGCAACATGTTGAAACCGGTGATTGGATACACATGTCTTATTGCATACAGGTCTGTCATATCATCAGAGGTTTCCCAAACGGTGGAGTATTGACCCGATGTTGACCATGACGTCATGATAATTCCTTTATAACCTAATTGCCTGCACACAGGTATAAAATCGCTTATGTTTTTGAAATGCTTTTCCCATTGCGTTAGAAAATAATTATCGGGATGACTGCGTATAGAAGGCGCGCCCCACACTTCAAATCCTGACTGCATAAGCTTTTCATGTTCTCCAAAATTATTCATGTCCCAACCGTAATTCCAGTCAACCAGAATTGTTTGTTTTGGTAAAAGTTTTAAAGCCTCAGGATGTTTTAATGCAATGTCAGCCCACATCACAGGTATCTTGTGCAAGCTGATCACAATATCACAAAGCATTTTGATGTGGTCTATATATAATTTCGATGTACCTTCTTTTGCAGCCATTGCTTTGCATTTGTCGCAGTGACCAAGCAAATAAGTTTCATCACCACCGATATGAAAATATTTTGATGGATGCATGGCAGCAAGTTCAGTAAACAGGTCAGTGAATAATTTTTTATTGC
>JAICKT010000010.1 GCA_025927795.1 Parafilimonas sp.
AAGAAGCTGATAAAATGTATAAAGCTGCGATTAAAAAATTTCCAAACAGTGGTGTATTATATAGCGAATATGGAGACATGCTTACGCAATACGATAATAAACATGGTGCGATTGTGCAATGGGAAAAAGGTATTGAGGTTGAATCAAATTACAGCAGTAATTATTATTATGCGGCTAAATATTATGCTGATGAAAACAATATTTTCTGGAGTACGATTTACAGTGAAATTTTTATAAACATCGAAAGTTTAACCAGGCGCACAACTGAAATAAAAAATCTTTTGCTTAATAATTATAAATTGATTTTATCAGGCAAATCAAATATTGATAATCTTAAAGCTAATGGAACTGATTTTGAAAAAGCTGTAGCTACTGCATTAAGCGCCGCGCTAGAACCGGCAACTACTGATGCAACTCCTGAAATGATAACAGCTTTGCGTGTGCGATTTATTCTTAACTGGAACAATAGTGCGGCAATTTCTTATCCGTATCGCTTATTCGATTTTCAGGCACAACTAACCCGCGAAGGGCTTTTTGATGCATACAATCAATGGCTTTTTGGTACTGTAATAAATAAAGCACGTTATGATAACTGGGTTTATACGCATGATACAGAAATGCAGGATTTCACACAGTTTCAGCACAATGTTTTATTTAAGATGCCACCTGAACAATATTATGGTAAGCCCCAACCCTAAAGAGGTTATTAATTGCATTATTATTAAAACCATTCACAATTCACCATTGACCATTCACTACATTTGATACATGTTTTATGCAGTTCGCATTCCATCATGGTTTAGTAAATTAAATGGTTCTCTTGTTTGGAAAATTTCAACAAAAGAAAAAATATTATATCTCACGTTTGATGATGGACCACACGAAATAGCTACGCCTTTTGTACTTGATGCGTTGAAGAAGTATAATGCAAAAGCAACTTTCTTTTGTCTCGGAAAAAACGTGCAATCACATCCTGAAATTTATCAGCGCATTTTAAATGAAGGTCATTCAACAGGCAACCATACTTTCAATCATTTAAATGCATGGCATGTAAAAAACGAAGAATATATTGAGGATGTAAAACAAGCGGAGAAATTTATTCAATCAAATCTTTTTCGTCCGCCATATGGAAGAATTTATCCATCGCTTTCAAAAAAATTACGTACACAATTCGGTTATAAAATAATTATGTGGCATGTTTTAAGCGGAGATTTTGATGAAAGCATCGCGCCGCAAAAATGTTTGAGTAATGTTTTGAATAAAGCGCAGCAAGGTTCAATCATTGTTTTTCACGATAGTAAAAAAGCATGGAATTCTTTAAGCTTTGCTTTGCCAGAAGTGTTGCGACAATTTAGTGCGAAAGGCTTTTTATTTATGCCGCTTTTTAATTAAAAAGGCTAAGGTAGAAACCTCAGCCCGTTTTTAATCCGTACCCTATGAAAACTTTTCCAAAAATAGGTATAAAACATTTACAGGCTGTAAAATTGTAATCAAATAATACTCAAAAAAAACATTTTATGATTTTTATTGACACGCATTGTCATTTATACCTCTCTGAATTTGCTAAGGACTTAGACAAAATTGTGCAAAATGCAAGCAATGTGGGTGTTACTAAAATGTACATGCCTGCAATTGACAGTACCGTTATAAATGACCTGTTAAATACAGAAAATAATTATTCCGGAAAATGTTTTGCTATGATGGGTTTGCATCCATGTTCTGTAAAAGAAAATTATAAAGAAGAACTAACTGTTGCAGAAGATTGGTTAAATAAACGTGCGTTTATTGCTATTGGCGAAATTGGTTTGGATTTTTATTGGGATACTACTTTTACCAAACAACAATATGAAGCATTTGAAATACAAATGCAGTGGGCATTGCAAAAAAATCTCCCCATCATTATACATACACGTAATGCGATGCAGCAAACAATTGATTTTGTAAAACCGTTTGCAGCAAAAGGATTAAGCGGAATTTTTCACTGCTTTGGGGATAGTTATGAAACGGCAAAGCAAATAATGGATATGAATTTTTATTTGGGCATTGGCGGTGTACTTACATATAAAAAATCCGGATTAGATGAAGTAATAAAGCAAATAGATTTATCGCATGTGGTGCTTGAAACTGATGCGCCTTATTTAACGCCGGTTCCGTTTCGCGGTAAAAGAAATGAAAGCAGTTACATTAAAATAATTGCAGAAAAATTATCAGCAGTAAAAAAAATTTCTTTAGAAGAAGTAGCGAGTATAACAACTGCGAACGCAGAAAAAATTTTCGGTGCAGTAAACTAAGCTTCTATTTTTGCACACTGATTTATGAGGAGAGTTGTCCGAGTGGTTGAAGGAGCACGCCTGGAAAGTGTGTATACTCCTAAAGGGTATCGAGGGTTCGAATCCCTCACTCTCCGCTGGAAAATATATTTACTTCACATTAAACACCTGATGCTCGGGGGCAAGTTCAATAAAGAAAAGTACATATTGATGGAACAATTTAAAATTCACAACGAGCAGATGCATGATGTGTAATAATAATTTTCCAATCTTCTTATTTGCGGTCATTTTTTGTTCATGCGCAATTGCCGGCAGTTACCAGTTTAAATTGCTGTGTCTTCGCTTTTATAAATTCGCGTCGCAAAGATTGTAAATCAGAGAAACAAACTAAAAAGGAGTTGATATTTGGTGAATTTCCGACAATCAATTTTAATGCATGCATAATCAGACATCCATTCAAATTGATTAAAAACCATGATGAATCAAAAAGGAATCCATCTGCTTTCTTTAATTATTTACTATCCAATTTTTTTTTAATCGGCTTCCTTCACACAGCCAGTACAAAGAAAGATTCGCTAAAATGCAAGCAAAAAAACATTTTTACTTGTTTTATATATACCTTAAGCCGGTAAATTATTTTAAATAAAAAATTGTCAGGGAAATGACTCGTCAAAAACAGTATGGCTGCGATGAAACCGAAGTAAAACATTATACCTGCAGGAAAATACATACTGCTCTTGCCATAAACGGCGACTTAACCAAACCAGAGTGGGTAAACACGGTTAAATCGCCCAGGTTTGTAGACATGACCAATGGCGACCCGGCCTTTTATGATACACGTTCCGCTGCCTTATGGAATGATGAAAACCTGTACATCGCTTTTTGGGCAGAAGAACCTTATGTAGCCGCCACTATTACTGAACGTGATGGCCTTATATTTCAGGAAAATGACCTCGAGGTATTTATTGATGGCGGTGATTGTTATTATGAGCTGGAAATAAATGCACTGAATACCGTGTACGAAGTGTTTTTTATATGGAAAGATGCTTACCAAAAAGGTGGAAAATTTGATGTACCTGCTTTTGATGTACATAAAGAAAAAGCCTACACCTTTGGGGGAAACGATGACCGCAAAGAGGATTCTTTCTGGACGGGCCGTCACCCCAGGGGTATTAAATGGGCCTTCTTGGATTATGATATGGAGGGCCTGCAAACGGCTGTGAAAATCGATGGCAAAATAAATGACCCCACCCACGTAGATAAAGGCTGGACACTGGAGATAGCTATTCCCTGGAAAAGTATGCACTGGCTGGCCAACGGCAAGTCATTGCCACCTGCAGAGGGCGATACCTGGCGCATTTTCTTTGGCCGTTTTCAAAAACTGATGTCGGGCGGACAGGAAATACAACCTCATCCCGCCTGGGCATTTAATAAACATGGCGTTAGTGATACTCATGTACCTGAATGTTTTACCTTCGTTCATTTCACTGCTAAAAATTGACGTAAGCATGCAGGCAAACAGTTCGGAGAAGTGTTCAGCGTCTCGGCAAAGTTTGGAATTTCAAAGAATGTATATAAAGTTGCAATTTTACTTCAACTCAATAATACAAAGGACGATAATTGGAAAAAGCATAAATTTATTTTATTTTATAAGCATCAATGCCTTTTTGAGAAATGCCAACCAGCAGTGTACCGTTTATACTTACAACTGAACGCACATCGCCGCGTAAATGAAAACCGGATTGTGATTGATTAATGTATGTAAAATTTCCTGTACCATCACCTTTTAATAAAACGCCATAGTTTGCATCACAATTTCCAAAACGTAAACGTGCATGATTGATATTGCCACACAACAACAAATCTTCATTTCCATCTTTATTATAATCAATAGGTGTAATTGTGAACACAGGCGAGAACTGCGCTTCCCCAGGAAGGTTTTTTATATGAAATTTTCCATCGCTGTCACGTTCTAAATAAGTTGTGGTTAAAATATTTGCTTTCAGATGTACGGCATCTTTTAATTGTTCAGGTGTGAAAACATCTTGTAAGGTGGCATCAGCATAATCCTGATAATGTGGAAATTTTTTTGACATGCTATTCATCTGGCTAACCAATTCATCTCTTGACAAAAAAGGATAACTTTTTCCCTGTATGTAAAAACAGAGAATTGGTTCTATTGTTCCATTGCCATCAAAATCTTTGTAATACATTTCAGCGGGTTCTTTATCGTTTACTTTACATTGTGTGTTCAATCCAAGATTGCCAATCACCAAATCTGGTTTGCCATCTTTATTTAAATCTTCTGCTGATATTTTATTCCACCAACCAACATATTCCTCATCAAAATAATCTTTTGTCTTGTTTGCAAGTTTGCCATTTTTGTTTATAAAAACAGTAACCGGCATCCATTCACCTACAATTATTAAATCTTTTTTATTATCGTTATTCAAATCAACCCACACTGCATCCGTTACCATTCCAATATGCTGCAATAATGGCGCAATGGATGTAGTTGAATCTGTGAAATGACCTTTGCCATCGTTTATCAGCAAATAACTTTGTGGTGTTACAGGGTATTGACCGGGAATTACTCTTCCGCCCACAAACAAATCCGGAAATCCATCACCATTTATATCAGCACTGCGCACACAACTTTTACTTACATGCATTGATGGCAAAGCATTGTTGCTTTTAGTAAAGTTACCTTCGCCATCATTTATATAAAGTCTGTCTTGTAATAAAGAATCGCCAGGTTGATAATTATCATAGCCACCGCTTACAACATACAAGTCATTATAATTATCACCATTGGCATCGAAAAATAATCCATCAACATCTTCACTCGATTTATCATTTTCAAATGCAGGCTCCTGCTTTTGAATAAATGAGCCACCCGGCTGTTGAATATATAAAGCACCACTTTTCCCATTTTCCCCACCTGCATAAACATCTTCCAGTTTATCGCCATTTACATCACCTTTAACCAAACAAGGACCTGAATAAGAAAGCGGGTTGACAAGCAAAGGCTGTCTTTTAAAATCATTAATATTTTTTGAACTGGCTTTGTATGAAATTGGCGATTTTATTTCTTCAAACAGCGTTGGCTGTGACAATGGTTTTGCAGGATTTGAGATTGCATCTTTTTCATTTAAAGTAATAAACTGATTGGCTTTCAAGTTTTTTAATAATTGCGCTTTCCCATTCATCCAGATGATCTTTAATGAATCAACAACGCTATCTTTTCCAAGTCCGAAGTGCAATACCGGCGTAACAGAAGATTGATAGCCTTTTGCTGTCATCTGCTCCTGGAATTGTTGCTTTCCGTTTGCATGCACATATACTTTTGCTCCTAATCCCTGCGTATTCTTTCCTGCTCCGTTGAGCTTTATTTCTATAAAGTGACTCAGTTTATTATTGGATTCATTGCGGTAAATAAAAGCGGGCTTATTAATATTATTTATTACCAAATCCAAATCACCATCATTATCCAAATCAGCATAAGCAGCACCGTTGCTGTTTGAAAAACTATCGATGCCCCATTTATTATTCATGTTGCTAAAAGAAAGATCATGGTTATTTTTAAGGAGATAATTTTTTACATCTGATGATGGCATATGTTGTAAAATGTCTAATAATTGTTCGCGATGAACGCCATTCTGCAGGCTGCGCAACTGGTCATTCATATACATAAGAAAGTCCATGTTTGTATAATCGCGCAGATAACCGTTTGTAATAAAAAGATCTTTCCATCCATCATTATCATAGTCTGCAAATAATGGTGACCAACTCCAGTCTGTATTTGAAATGCCGGCGAGCTGACCTATTTCACTGAACGTTCCATTGCCATTATTTAACTGCAGCATATTGCGCATGTATTGATTATGAAAACCTGCCCGCACATTCATTTCAAACAAAGCATAATTATCCGGCGCAACAAGCATCTTCTGACGGTGGTTATCTTCCGGCAACATATCGAGTGTATAAATATCAGGCAGACCATCATTATTAATATCCGCAATATTATTACCCATAGAAGACAGAGATGTGTGCTCAATTGCATCACTTAATTTATCTGTGAATGTGCCGTTCCCATTATTTATATAGAGATAATCCGGCACGAGGTAATCATTAGAAATATAAATATCCGGCCAGCCATCATTATTTATATCAGCGATACCTGCAGAAAGATTATAACTTAAAACGCTGTTAACTATACCTGATTTTTCTGTTACATCCTCAAAATGATTTTGGTTATTTCTGAATAGCCTTGTGCCGGTTTCATCATTATGTGTTGTAATGTATTCATGAATTGCTGCATCATTAAGATTACTAAATCGTCTGGGATTGTGATTAATGAATAAAGCATCAAGATCGCCGTCTTTATCATAATCAAAAAAATAAGCCTGGTTGCAAAACATCGAATCGTTTAAACCATATTGTGCTGTTTCATCTTTAAACTGCGGAATGTCACTGTTATTATTTCCTTCATTAATGAACAGCTGCGGAATTCTTTTTTGTCCGTTTATTTTTCCTGAATAACAAAGAAATATATCTACTTTATTATCACCGTTTATATCTGCCATTGTAACGCCTGTTTTCCATGGGCCGGGTCTTCCCTGAACACCTGCGGTATTAGTGATGTCTTCAAACTGCATGTTGCCTTTATTCAGGTATAATGCATTATCCACCATGTTAGCGCTGAAATAAATATCCAGCAAGCCATCACCATTTACATCACCAACGGCCACACCACCGCCGTTGTAAAAATATTCATACATTAACACGTTTGTATTAAGCCCTTCTGTAAGTGAGTTGCTGAATGTGATGTTTGTTTGAGATGATGGAAGTAAAGTAAAAAGCGATTTGTTGTTTTGCGATTCTTTATTCTTCTTATAACTGTTGCAACTTATAAGTACAATTATGCAGGTTGTAATATGCAATAACAATATTAATTGCTTTGAACAGTGGCATAAAAGAAACCGCATAATGTATAAAATTTATAAAAAACGTGAGTTCGGGATAAGCTCTTGTTTAATTCACAACTAAAAAATGATAGTCGCTCTCCGCTCGTCATGTCGAGGTACGAGACATCTCTTTCATTGATATATTAAAGATATAATAAAGATTTCTCCTATCGTTGAAACGACGATTTAAGAGTAAAACTATTTCCTGAATATTAAAAGGAAACTATAATATAGCAACATAAAAAATTCTTATCCCGAACTCACGTTAAAAAAAGAAATTCTTTGTTTACGCAACAAAGAATTTCTCTAAAATTAATAATACTATAATTAACCGGGATAATTAATACCCAGGATTTTGCTGTCCTTTTAACTTAGGATTCTTGTCAATCACGTCTTGAGGAATAGGGAAAAGATAATTTTTGCTTGCATAAAACTTTCTATCCCCGCCTCTTGCTTCAATAGGTTCATAATGAAGTACACCTCCGGCACCCACTGTAATGGATATGCCATGCAATGGGCGGTTTAAATTTACTTCTGCAATACGCCAGCGTATCAAATCCCAATAACGCTTATCTTCAAAGGCAAGCTCTACTCTTCTTTCTCGCCGGATGGCTGTACGCATTTCATCTTTAGTAAGACCAGCCGGTAAATCAGGCAATGCAGATCTTTCCCTTATTTTATTTATAGCATCATATACAGAAGCGTCAGGGCCTGCAACCTCATTCTGGGCTTCGGCATAACTTAGTAATACTTCTCCGAACCTGAAGATTATATAATTCTGGTAGCTGGTATGCCCATCCCAATTAGCAGAGCCAAGTACCAAAGTTTTGTCGTCAAGGCGTTTGCGAACATAATAACCAGTTTGTCCTGCATCATCCCTATCTGTAACATCAATTTCGTTTTTGCTTCCAATGCCAATTCTTGTATAAATAGTATCATTGTAAAAAAAGGTACCATCGTAAACAATCGACTGGTAAAAGCGCTTTTCCCTATGTTCATAAGGTTTTTGAGGATTGTAGCCTGAGGTAGGATCGGTAATTATTTTACCATTATCCATTGCATAATCATCTACCAGTTCCTGTGTTGGATCTTCGCCGCCCCAACTTGTTTCTGCCCCGCCTGCTGTAAATGTAGGCCCAATCGTACCATCCATATTACCACCTTTGCCGGCACCCGGAGGGCTATATTCTCTATAAAAAATAGACTCTTTGCTTTCGGCGCCTTTGGTTAAAAAGAGTTGTGCATAATCCGGGTCTAATTCATAATCCAATTCATCCATAATTTTTTTATTGCTGGCAGCAGCATCTGCAAATTTGCCGGCAAACAATTCGCACCAGCCTTTTAAAGCCATGGCTGCACCTTTGCCTACTTTTCCGGAAGAAGGCATATCCGGCAAATTATTATAAGCATCTGCTAATTCCGTAGTTATAAACTGCAGGGTCTCGTCAGAAGTGCTTCTCGCAACGAATATAGAATCGCCTTGCGTATCGGCATTTAGTACATCGGTTATTATAGGCACGCCTCCATACGTCATCCAAAGAATATGATAGAAATATGCTCTTAGCACCCGGGCTTCTGCTATCTTTTCAGTTTTGAAATCATCTGAAAAAGATGATGACGTTACGTTCTTAATAAAAACATTACACTTTCTTATGTTCGTGTATTGTGTTGTCCAGTCTAAAAAGTTTCCAATATCGCCTGAGAATCCGGCATTGGCAGGAGATTGAAGGCTTTGCTGAATATTCTGCCTTGAATTGGGCCATGGAAACCCGCAGATTGAATTATCTGACCAGTTTTCCAATGGATCGTACCAATTATCTCCATCGGGTAAGCCTGTATAAATATCATTTAAAAAAAGATCTGCAGTTCCCTGGTCAGTCCAAACATTTGCATCTGTTAAGCGGTCTCTCGGTGCAACGTCCAGCACTTTATCACTACAGGATTGAAAAAAAACAATAACGGCAGATAATGAGATATATATTGATGTTCTTAAGATTTTATTTATCATAGCAGAAATTTAAAAAATTAAAAAGTTACATTAAGACCAACGGTTACAACTTTTTGCTGAGGATAAAACTCGCCTCCCTCATTGCTTGCTTCAGGATCAAAATCTTTCATTTCTTTCGTCCATGTAACTAAGTTTTGACCAGATGCATATACCCTTATTATTTGCAGATGGATTTGCTTCATTACCCGTGCCGGAAGCGTATAACCTATCTCGGCAGATTTCAGGCGTAAATAATTGCTTTTGCGAATCCACCAGTCTGATGTTTGCCGTGTATTGGCGCTGGGTTGAGAGAGTATAATGGGATATCGTGCATCTGTATTTTGGGGAGTCCAATAGTCTAAATTAGCGGCAAGAGCAGAAGCTCCGTTTTCAAATGGCCACGCCGCCTGTCCGGATAGATAAAAACTTCCTGCGCCAGCTCCCTGGAATAAAACATTTACATCAATTCCTTTGTAGCTGATAGAAGGTGAAAATCCATAAATTAACTGCGGAGTGCTTGGATTACCCATCGCTTTAAGATCATTGGCATCAATTACATTATCTCCGTTTACATCTTCATATTTAATTTCACCAGGACGTAATTGTGAAAATTGCGTTACCGGGTATTCGCTTTGATCTATAATACCATCACCATTTTTATCATCACTTTCCTGGAATAAACCCAACGCATGATAACCGAAATAAGTATTAATTGGTCGGCCGGTTTGTCTTCTATTGGGATTATCAAAAGTGGCTGGTAGTTCATATATCTGCACATACTTGTTTTTTGCATAAGTAGCATTTGCAGTAATGCCTATCTGTAAATCACGGGTTATGCTATAAACTGAATTTATTGTCATATCAAATCCCCTGTTACTGACAGCAGCAGAATTGGTTTGGGGCAACCCGATGCCATATTCTGCCGGCACCTGATTTTGATTTGCTATAAGTATGTCATCCCGTTTTTCAAAGAAATAATCTGCTTCAATACTAAAGAGTCCCTTAAAAATTGATAATTCAAACCCAATATCTGTTTTTTTTGCTTTTTCCCATGTTATATTAGGATTAGCAGGGGACGCTTCTCTTACTCCCTGCGTCACTGCCCCATTAAATATTCCGCTGTTACCGATTAATGAATAAGCGCTCAAATATTGAAAAGGAAGTAGATTTCCATTGGCGTCATAGGGCAAGGCACCACTTTCGCCATAAGAGCCGCGTACTTTTAAATTGTCCAGCCAAGAAATGTTTTGCATGAATTTTTCTTCCGAAATACGCCATCCTGCAGAAAATGCTGGAAACAGTTGGTAGCGCTTGCCTGGCGCAAATACAAAATGCCCGTCGTAACGGCCTGAAGCCTCAAACAAATACCTGTTATCGAAAGCATAGGTAAGCCTGAATATTGCTCCACGTTGTTTTAGTTCACTTGATGAACCATAATTAGTAATATCATTAGCATTGGAACTGCCATTATTTAGTTCAGGGATGTTTACATTAAAGTTTACGCGTTTGGCGCCAAAATTTGCGAATTTCGAATTTCGCGCTTCCAGAACTATTGTTGCACCAACATTGCTTTTGCCAAAACTATTCGCGTAAGTTAAATAACCCTGGTAAGTAAACGCCTGTACCTGGCTATTATATACTTCGTAAGAAGGTTTTTGAGGACCGTCTGATCCTATCTGTGATATAGTATAAGGATTTGTCGTAGTATCTGTTACTGCATAGTAAGGTATCGGTGTTAACCATGTTTTTTGAGTACGCCCATCGGGATCATTTAAATCGTAACTAAACACCGCCTTAGCGCTAAGACCTTTTATAGGCAATTGTTGTTCGAGGCTTATCTGCGTTAGCATAATTTGCCTCAGGTCGGTTGTATAACCGCTGCTGTAAACATTTCCATAGGCAGTGCGACCGATATAAGAGCCCCATAACCCATTTGTAAATAAAACCGGGGCAACCGGCGGAGTACGATATAACTGGTAAAAAATACTTCCGGCTGAAATGCCCGGGAAATGCCTGTCTTCTACTCTTCCGTTTAACCCTAAACCTAGTTTTGTGGTATTGGTAACCTGGATATCTACATTTGATGTAAGATTATATCGTTTAAAATTTGTTGTACCCCACATGCCATCCTGTGTTAAATATCCTAATGCACCAAAATATTTTATTTTATCTGTTCCACCGGAAACAGAAATATTATGCGACATCATCGGTGCATTTTTATTAATCAACGTATGCAGCGGATCGTTTACAGGATACAAATCAGGGTCAGAACCGTCTTTATATTTTTGCAATGCATAGCCGCTATACACAGGATCCTTACCCTCATTAGCATTAGCGGCATTGCGCATAGAAGCATATTCATAAGAGTTTACCATGTGCGGAAGCTGTGCAGGATTTTGCCAGCCATAATATCCGGTGTACGTCATTTGCGGCTTGCCACTAATTCCCCGTTTGGTAGTAACCAATATTACACCGTTTGCGCCAGCCACTCCATAAGGTGCAACAGCAGCAGCATCCTTAAGTATAGTAAAGCTGGCTACGCTGTTAGGGTCTAATTGCTGAAAACTTCTGGGTACGCCATCTACAATAACTAATGGTGCAGTATTGCCTGTGGTGCTAAACCCGCGTATTAAAATAGTAGATCCGTCATAACCGGGTTCTCCACTGCCTTGTTTAAAAAGCACTCCGGCAACTCGGCCACCAAGCGCATTGCTGATATTTGCAACAGGCAGCGAGGAAACTTCATCACCTTTAATACTTGAAACGGCAGCCGTTAACGATGTTTTCTTTTGCGTACCATAACCTACAACCACTACTTCACTCAATGTACTGTTTTCTCCAATTAGCTGCACAGTTATTTCGCTGCTTTGCGGAACAGCAACTTCCTTCGATTTAAAACCGACATGCGTTATTACCAGTATCGCATTTTTGTCTGGCACCGAAATGGAGAATTTACCGGTGCTATCACTTATTGCACCCGTATTTTTATTTTTTACCTGTATGGTGGCATCCGCTACCGGAACATTTTTTTCGTCAACCACTGTTCCTCTTATTTGTATAGGAGATTGTGAAAAGGCAGCAAAACAAGCACAGATAGATAATAAAAGCAAAATTGCTTTGGGGTAAAACATTTTTACATAGTTAAGATTTGTGAAATTAGTTAGCATAAGCAAACGATTAGGAGTAATCAAAATAACACTTTAAAAGAGGGTACTTAAATGGATATTTTATTTGTATAGATGGATTATTTTTTGATAATATTACCCGATGTGCTGTTTTTTATTATACATGTTTTAAAAAATGCCAATCAATAAAAAACCAGGGGAAATAATTAGCGTTGAAGATGTATAAAGCCCCGCTTAAAAGCTGTGATACCGTTAATGCGTCTTATTTCTTTTGCGGTATTCTTTGGGAGGCACATTCATAAGCTTCGTAAACATTCTTGAAAAATAATACTGGTCTTCAACACCCAAACTAAAAGAAATTTCTTTAATGCTCATGTCTGTAAAAAGCAAATGCTGACAAGCCTTTTGTATTTTAAGATGATTAAAATAATCTATTGGAGAATAACCAGTTTCTTTCTTAAAAACTGTTGAAAAATGTGATGTTGAAAGATTGGAAACACAAGCCAGTTCATTTAACGAAAGCACTTCATTCAATTTATTTTTCATCACTTCTATAGCAGTTGATATGGCATCTTCTTTTCCCGTTTCTATACCATTAAATCTTTCTTCATATAATAATGAAGAAAGAAAATGATAAAATATCATATTTACATAGCGCAATGTATCATCGCTGTAGCCTCTTTCAAGCTGTGCATATATTTCTTCAAAAAGCTTTATCCTGTTTTCATTGTAGGCTAAATAGGGTTTATAATCTTTGGAATGTTTGATTATAAGGTTTACAATATAATCTGTTAGATTACCATTAAAGTGCACCCAGTAAATTGTCCATGCATCAGTTTTATCAGCGCCGTAAGCATGTGGTTCATTTACGGGAATGGTTATGTATTGGCAAGGCTCGATTGAAATTTCTTTGCCATTTATCTCAACCCAGCCATATCCTTCCACACAATATATAAGAATATTTTGGCCAATGCCTTTTGGTCTTTCAACATAATGATTAACCGCTCTTGGGTAATAGCCAATATCCGTAATATAAACACCTTGCGTTAATGGATCTGTTGAAAGAAACTTAGAAATTATTTTCCTGGGCAGCACAACCATTTTCTGGCCTTTAAAACCATGCTTTATTTTTTCATTTTTACTTTTCATATAGCAAACTGTGGCACAATAAAGCCACCATCAAATAATCCATCATTTCCATAAAATTCACTATTTTTTTAGGAACAGCAAAAACGAAATTTGACTTCATTAATTAACGATCGAGGTGACGTCAGTCGCAAAAATTTATAATGATTGCATTTTACATGAATATTAAAACAAAACAACGCTTCTTTCCATTCAAAAAAAAATTATCCATCAAAACAACGATTGTTTGTGTATTGATGATAATTTCTTCATCATCTTTTGCGCAAAAACTAATTCGCATAGAAACAAAAGACAATCTCTTGTTGCTTGGAGTTGATACAAATGCAATACTGAAACAATTATATTTTGGAAGGATAATAAATGATATTGGCGGGTTTGCAACCTCACTTGAAAAAAGTGCCGAAGCATATTCAACTTATGGCAATGATGTTGAACACACAGCATTGCGCGTTACACACAGTGATGGTAATCTTACAACTGATTTAATGTTTGTGAGCAGCAATACAACTAAACAAGATGATAACATCAGCGTTACAAAAATTATTTTAAAAGACAAATATTATCCTGATGAAGTGACGCTGTTTTATAAAACATATTTTGAGCAAGATATTATTGAACAATGGATGACTTTCAGCCATAAAGAAAAATCGCCGGTAACATTGTACAATTTTGCTTCCGCTTCACTTAACTTTCAATCGCCTGCATATTATCTTGATTATTTCTACGGCGATTGGGCGAATGAATTCAATCTCATTGAAACAAAATTATCAGAAGGCACAAAAACAATCGATTCAAAATTAGGCGTACGTACAGACCAGCGCTCCAATCAATCATTTCTTTTATCATTAAACGGAAAATTGCAGGAAGATGATGGCAAAGTGATTGCCGGAACATTAGCATGGCCTGGCAACTGGCAACTTCAATTCAACGAAGACCATTATAACAATTTGTATGTAACTGCGGGCATGAATCCGTTTGCATCAGAATATATTTTGAAGGCAGATACAACATTTACAGCACCAGGATTTTTGTTTACCTACAGCGATAAAGGTGCAGGTGAAACCACAAGAAATTTTCATCGATGGGCAAGAAAATACGGCATCGCCGATGGCTATGGTGAGCGCGATGTTTTACTGAATAACTGGGAGGCAACTTATTTTGATTTTGATGAAGAAAAGCTTTCCTCCATCATCAAACAAGCCGGTGAAATGGGTTTTGAGTTATTCCTGCTCGATGATGGCTGGTTCGCTAATAAATATCCGCGCAATGATGACCACGCAGGTTTAGGTGATTGGGAAGTGAATCATAAAAAGCTGCCACACGGTTTAAGTTATCTCGCTGATATATGCAAACAAAACAATTTAAAGTTTGGTATTTGGGTAGAACCTGAAATGGTAAACCCAAAAAGTGAACTGTATGAGAAACATTCGGATTGGGTTATTACAGCCGCACATCGCGATTTGAATTTATCACGCAATCAATTGATATTAGACATCACTAATCCTAAAGTGCAGGATTATGTGTATGATGTTTTAGATAAATTGATGAGTGAAAACAAAGGCATCAGTTATATTAAATGGGATTGCAATCGTTACATCACCAATGCAGGCTCATTTTATCTCGGTAACCAGCAATCAAAGTTATTTATTGATTATCCGACAGCGCTATTAAACATAATTCAGCGTTTCAGAAAAAAATATCCAGATGTGTATATGATGGTTTGCTCCGGTGGCGGCGGAAGAATGGATTATGCAACGATGCCTTACTTCCAGGAATATTGGCCGAGTGATAATACAGATGCATTGGATCGTATAAAAATTCAGTGGGGACTTGAATATTTTTATCCGGCTGTTGGTTTAGCTGCGCATGTTACACCCAATCATTCTGATGAAAGAATTACGCCGTTGAAGTTTCGGTTTGATGTTGCGATGACAGGTCGTTTAGGCTTGGATTATCGCGTTGATAAATTAAATGCCGATGAAAAAACCTTTGCCATTAATGCCATCGCTACTTATAAAAAAATTAGAAACGTTGTGTTTTATGGTGATTTGTATCGCCTGTTATCACCGTATGAAAATAATCGTGCAGCATTAATGTATGTAAGCGAAAATAAAGATTCAGCATTGGTGTTTTCTTTTTTACAGAAGAAAGAAACGTATCCTGATAATTCAAAATTATTGTTGAAAGGACTTGATGCAAATGCGCAGTATAAATTAACTGAAATTAATAAAGGAAGTTTTTCGCGCCTTAATGATTATGAAGGCAAAACTTTCAGCGGAGCATTTTTAATGAACGTGGGGTTACAGTTTGATATGTATAACGATTATGAGAGCGCTGTTATACAACTGGTAAAGCAACAGTAAGTATCTGATAAGTATAAAATTCATTGTTGCTGCAATTGAATTTGATGTGTTTGATTAATCAAAGAATCAATAAGCTATTATGGATGTGAAAGCGTGGATTGAAAAAATTTCTATTCCAACATATGAAACTGGTAAGCCCGAAAAAAATCCGATGTTTTTGGAAAAACGCGTTTACCAGGGAAGCAGTGGCGTTGTGTATCCTCATCCTGTAATTGAAAGCATCAGCAATGAAAAAACAGGCAAAGAATATGAAGCTGTTTTTATAGAAAATGATTATTTAAAAATCATGATACTGCCTGAATTAGGTGGCAGAATTCAGCGTGCTTATGATAAAATAAAAAAACGTGATTTTGTCTATTATAACCAGGTTATAAAACCTGCATTAGTTGGTTTGGCAGGCCCGTGGATTTCTGGTGGAATTGAATTTAACTGGCCTCAACATCACAGGCCAAGCACATTTAGCCCTGCTGATTTTACCATCCAGGAATTTGAAGATGGAAGCAAAACAGTTTGGGTAAGCGAAACAGAATTAATGTTTCGCACAAAAGGAATGGCGGGCTTTACTTTATATAAGGACAAAGCTTATTTAGAAATAAAAGGAAGATTGTTTAATCCCACATCTTTTCCGCAAACATTTTTATGGTGGGCAAATCCTGCAGTGAAAGTGAACGACGATTATCAATCCGTTTTTCCGCCGGATGTATATGCCGTATTTGATCATGGCAAACGCGATGTAAGCGACTTTCCAATTGCCACAGGCACATATTACAAAGTAAATTATGCGCCTGGCACCGACATCTCAAAATATAAAAATATTCCGGTGCCAACTTCATACATGGCTATTCAATCGCAATACGATTTTATGGGTTGTTATGAAAATGATACGCAGGCAGGCATGCTGCATGTTGCAGACCATCATATATCGCCGGGCAAAAAACAATGGACCTGGGGCAATGGTGATTTTGGTTATGCATGGGATAAACAATTAACGGATGAAGACGGACCATACATTGAATTGATGACCGGTGTATTCACCGATAACCAGCCTGATTTTTCGTGGATGCAGCCGAATGAAATAAAAACATTCACACAATATTTTATGCCTTATGCTGAGATTGGTTATGTAAAGAATGCAACCAAAGAAGCGGCAATAAATATTGAATGGAACAATAATGATTTGCAGATAAAGGTATATGTAACTGCTGGGTATAATAATGCTGCAATAGTTGTTTTGAAAAATAATAAAGAAGTAAAAAGGTTCAATGCAAATCTTTCACCCGCAAATATTTTCGTTGAAACATTTACTGCATCAGATAAAAACAATGAAGAAAATTGGAAGGTAATTGTGTATGATGAAAAAGGTAACCAACTTGTTTCATATCAACCAACGCAAATAAACAAAAAAGAAATTCCAGCGGCTGCAACGGCTGCAAAATTACCATCAGAAATTGAGCACGTTGAAGATTTGTTTTTAAATGGTTTGCATTTGGAACAGTATCGTCATGCAACATTCAATCCTTTGGATTACTATAATGAAGGATTAAGAAGAAGCCCGGGTGATGTGCGTTGCAATAATGCGAAAGGCTTACTGTTGCTGCGCCGCGGACAATTTTTAAAAGCTGAACCTTATTTTAAAACAGCCATAGCAACGCTTACTAAACGCAATCCAAATCCATATGATGGAGAACCATATTATAATCTTGGATTAAGTCTTGTATTGCAGGAAAGATATAATGAAGCTTATGATGCTTTTTTTAAAGCTACATGGAATGATGCATGGCAACACGCATCATTTTTATGGCTGGCAAGAATCGCAGCACATCAGCATAAAACAAATGATGCATTACAGTTTGCTGAAAAATCATTGATAAAAAATTATCACAGCAATACAACAAGGCATTTAAAAGCAGCTTTATTGCGACAAAAAAATTTATTGCAGGAATGTATTGCGTTGTGTGATGAAAGCATACAAATTGATGCTTTCAATTTTGGATGCATTTATGAAAAATATTTAGCAGAAAAATTATTGAATAATAATGAAACCGTTATTGCAAGTGAACCAAAGCAGTATGATTCTTCGTTAAATAAGCTATTTCATTTAATGCGTTATGCTGAAAATAATTTCCTCGAACTCGCATTGCAATATGCGCACGCAGGTTTTTATGACGATGCTATTACACTGCTTTCTTCATACGTAATAAGTGTTTCTGAAGTAAAAAATACAACCCCCAAAATAACGCCGCTTGTGCATTATTATTTGGGTTGGTTGCACGAAAAAAGCGGCAATGATGATGAAGCTTTAAAATATTACCAGGAAGCCGCAGACGATAATACATCAATTGTTTTTCCAAATAAAATTGAAGAAATTAATATTCTGCAAGCTGCAGTTAAAATGAATTTGTCAGATGCAAATGCAAATTATTATTTAGGAAATCTTTGGTATGATAAACGCCAGTATGATGAAGCGATTGCATGTTGGGAAAGATCAATTAAAATTGATCAAAACTTTGCAACTCCTTATCGCAATCTTGCTATTGCTTATTATAATAAAAGGAATAACAAGCAACAATCTTTACAATATTTAGAAAAAGCATTTGCATTTGATGACAGCAATGCAAGAATTTTAATGGAGCTCGATCAACTGTATAAATTATCAAACAAAGCTTTTAAAAAAAGATTGCAATTGCTTGAAAAATATGTGCACCTTGTTGAGCAAAGAGATGATTTATATATTGAACGAATAACATTGTATAACAATCTTAAAGAGTATACAAAAGCAAAAAGGTTTTTAGCAGCAAGACATTTTCATCCATGGGAAGGCGGTGAAGGAAAAGTAACAAGTCAATATTTATTATGCCACACAGAGCTTGCAAAACAAGCAATATTGAATCAACGATTTGATGAAACATTATCATTATTAAATGCCGCAAGAAATTATCCTGATAATTTAGGTGAAGGAAAATTATATGGTGCGCAGGAAAATGATTTGGATTATTTAACCGGGTGTGTTTATGAGGGTTTGAATCAGCCTGATAAAGCGATTGAGTTTTTCAGGCAGGCAACAATGGGAATAAGTGAACCTGTGCAGGCAATTTATTATAACGATCCACAGCCCGATAAAATATTTTACCAGGCTTTGGCATGGATAAAATTAGATGAGTCTGCAAAAGCAAAATCAATCTTCAACAACTTTATCAGCTTTGGTGAAAAGCATATGAATGACGAAATACGCATAGATTATTTTGCTGTTTCATTGCCTGATATGCTGGTGTTTGATATTGATTTAAATGAACGCAATAAACAACATTGCAATTATCTTATTGGTCTTGGAAATATTGGTTTGGCTAATTATGAAAAAGGTGCAGCATATCTTGAACTTGTTTTAAAAAATGATATCAATCACCAGGGTGCTGCCACTTATTTGCGTATGATAAGCTTTATGCAACAGACCAGCCACATTAATCAAATTATATAAATCAATTCAAACAAATTCTCTTGAATAAATCATTACAAAAAATTGCGTAGAAGCGCTGCCAACAATTGACGCGTGAAGAATATGATTCAACAACGATTTATTCTTTTGCATTAATTAATCAATAAAACGTTTTGCATGCTATTTAAAAAGTACTTGTTATTAGCTTTAAGTCAGTTATTATGTTGTGCCTTTTTGTTCGCACAATCTCCTGATGTTATAAACCTGGAAGGCACATGGCATTTCAAACTGGATAGTACCGACGTTGGCGAACAGGAACAATGGTTCAATAAAAAATTAGATGGAGAAATTAAGCTGCCCGGCTCTCTTACAACCAATAATATTGGCAATGATATTTCTTTAAATACTCCATGGACCGGCGATATCATTGATTCTTCTTTTTTTACAAAACAAGAATATGCTAAGTATCGTGCACCCAACAATTTTAAAATTCCGTTTTGGTTGCAACCAACCAAATATTATAAGGGTGCAGCATGGTATCAGAAAGAAGTAACAATTCCCGCATCATGGAATAAAAAGCATATAACATTATTTTTAGAAAGATGCCATTGGAAAACCACTGTATGGATTGATGGTAATAAAACATATTCACAAATGAGTTTAGGCGCTCCCCATGAATATGATTTATCAGCATTGCTTTCACAGGGCAAACATCGCATTACAATTTGCATTGATAACAGGGTGCAAGAAGTTAATGTTGGTCCAAATTCTCATAGTATTTCAGATCACACGCAAAGTAACTGGAATGGAATGGTTGGCAAGTTGATCTTAACAGCACAGCCGCTTCTGCACATTGAAAACGTGAGGCTTTTTCCCGATATAGATAAAAAGCAGGTTGTTGTACAAATTGATTATAAAAAGAATGATGATAATGCAGCAAAAGCAGTTATCAATTTACAGGCAACTTCGGGCAATACAAATGCAGAAGCATTAAAAGTTATATCTGTTGAAAAAGATTTGAACGAAAGTATTGGTACCATCAATATAACTTACTCAATGGGGAATGCACCTTTGTTATGGGATGAGTTTAATGCGAACTTATATAAGATGCATATCAATTTGCAATCTGGCAATGAAAACGATAAAAAAAATATTGACTTTGGTATGCGCAAATTTTCAACTGATAAAACTCAGTTTATTATAAATGGACGCCCAACATTTTTGCGTGGCACATTAGAATGTGCGGTTACGCCGCTTACCGGTTATCCTTCAACATCAAATGCATTTTGGAAAAACATTTTTAAAGTTGCTAAATCATATGGATTAAATCATATACGCTTTCATTCATGGTGCCCGCCTGAAGCTGCCTTTGATGCGGCCGACAGCGCAGGATTTTATTTGCAGATTGAATGTTCATCATGGGCAAACCAGGGCGCAACAATTGGCGATGGTGCTCCGTTGGACACTTTTATTTACAACGAAAGTGAACGCATTGTAAAAAATTTTGGCAATCATCCTTCATTTTGCATGATGACGTATGGCAATGAACCTGCGGGCAAACATCATAAAGAATATCTTACAAAATTTGTTGAGTACTGGAAGCAGAAAGATAACCGCAGGTTATATACTTCTGCAAGTGGCTGGCCTGTAATTGATGAAAATGACTATAACAGTTCTCCTGACCCGCGCATACAGGCTTGGGGCGCAGGTTTAAAAAGTATCATCAATAAAAATCCGCCTTCTGCATCTTACGACTGGAGCGATATTATTGCTAAGTGGCAACATCCAACTGTAAGCCATGAAATCGGCCAATGGTGCGTATATCCTGACTTTAAAGAAATAAAAAAATATACCGGCGTATTAAAAGCGAAAAATTTTGAAATATTCAGAGATTTTTTGAAAGAACATGGTATGCAGCATTTGGAAGATTCATTTCTTTTAGCGTCAGGAAAATTGCAGGCACTTTGTTACAAAGCTGATATTGAAGCAGCATTGCGCACAAAAGGTTTTGGCGGATTTCAGTTGCTGGGTTTGAATGATTTTCCGGGACAAGGCACTGCATTAGTTGGTGTAGTAAATGCCATGTGGGGCGATAAGGGTTATATTACTGCAAAAGAATACAGTCGCTTTTGTAATAGTGTTGTGCCGTTGGTAAGATTGTCTAAAATGATTTATACAAATGATGAAAAAATATCAGCGCCGGTAGAAGTAGCAAACTTCGGGAATCATGAAATAAAAAATGGCAAGGCAGACTGGCAAATAAAAAACATTGAAGGCAAAGTTTTGTTTCATGGAATATTAAATGCATCCGATATTTCTTTTGGTAATGGAATAAATATTGGCGAAATAGAAGCAGACTTATTTTCTATAAAAGATCCCGAAAAATTACTGGTTGAAGTAAATGTGAATGACTATAAAAACACGTGGGATATTTTTGTTTACCCCAAACAATTGCCTGAAGTAAAAAATGTTTATGTTACTCAAACATTCGATGAAAAAGCATTGCAGGTTTTAAACGATGGCGGCAATGTTTTATTGAATTTGAAACAAGGTTCATTAGCAAAAAATAAAGGCGGCAATATTGCGATCGGTTTTTCGAGTATTTTCTGGAATACTGCGTGGACGCACGGACAGGCGCCTCATACCCTTGGCATATTATGTAATCCCAAACATGCCGCTTTAAAATATTTTCCTACAGAGTATTATTCAAATTATCAATGGTGGGATGCATGTTCCCATTCAAATGCAATTATATTAGACAGTGTTGCTAAAAACATTCAGCCTATTGTAAGAGTAATTGATGACTGGTTTACAGCAAGACCATTAGGACTATTGTTTGAATGCAAAACTGGCAAAGGTAAACTGATAGTTTCCGGAATTGATCTTACAACGGATATTGAAAATAGGCCCGAAGCAAGACAACTTTTATACAGTCTTGAAAAATATATGACTTCAGCAAAATTCGATCCCTCTCAACAAATTGATTTGAACAAAATTCAAAGCCTCACAAATGAAAAATTATAACAGCGCTTATATAATTCGCATTTCTTTTATTTCAGCATTAGGAGGTTATTTGTTTGGATTTGATTTTGCCGTGATATCGGGTGCATTACCATTTCTTCAACAGCAGTTTGGGTTGGATGCTTACTGGGAAGGTTTTACAACGGGCAGTCTCGCGCTGGGCGCTATCATTGGTTGCTTAATTGCAGGAAACATTGCAGATAACTTTGGAAGAAAAAAAAGTTTACTTGTTGCAGCAGCTTTATTTTTTATTTCTTCATTATGTATGGCATTCTCAGTTAACAAAGGCGTATTTATTTCATCTCGTTTTCTTGCAGGTATTGGTGTTGGAATGGCTTCAATGCTTTCACCAATGTACATCGCAGAAATTGCGCCGGCAGCACTGCGTGGCAGAATGGTTGCAATCAATCAACTTACCATCGTCATCGGTATTTTAATTACCAACATTATAAATTATAGTTTAAGAAATATGGGTAATGATGCGTGGCGATGGATGTTTGGCTTAGGTATCATTCCTTCGGGTTTATTTTTTATTGGCTCTCTTACATTGCCTGAAAGTCCGAGGTGGTTGGTGAACGTTTCAAGAAAAGATGAAGCATTAAAAATTTTACGCAAGATTGGTAATGATGCTTTTGCAAAAACAACTTTATCATCTATCCAATCATCATCAAAAAGTGAGACAAAACAAGGTTACGGGGGAGTATTTAAGAAAGGCGTTTTACCTGCTGTGTTAATTGGAATAGGGCTTGCAGTTTTTCAGCAGTTCTGCGGCATTAATGTTGTATTCAATTACACCCCACGCATATTTGAAAGCATCGGTGTATCTCAGGATAATCAATTATTGCAAACCGTTTTTATTGGCATTGTGAATTTAGGTTTTACCATACTTGCTATGTTATTGGTTGATAAACTTGGGCGCAAACCTTTAATGCTTATTGGCTCAGCAGGCCTGTTTATTTTATATCTCATCGTTGTGCAAATGCTTGATGCAGGTTCAACCGCTGTATCATGGTTTTTGTTATCAGCAATTGGTGTGTATGCCATGTCGTTAGCGCCGGTAACCTGGGTATTGATTTCAGAAATATTTCCCAACAAAATAAGAGGAGTTGCCACGTCTGTCGCGGTATTAAGTTTATGGGCCGCTTATTTTATTTTGGTATTTACCTTCCCGATTTTGTTTGATAAGCTTGGCGATAAAACCTTTTACATCTATTCAGTAATATGTTTAATTGGTTTTGTTTTTGTTTATTTTAAAGTAAAGGAAACTAAGGGAAAAACTTTAGAAGAATTAGAGATAGTATTTCATTAACTTTCTTAAAGTCATTAACCTAATAGAATAAGCTTCCGGGTAATCACAATGGACTATTGATAGAAACAGTTATTAACCATATACCATGTAAATCTAAAAACTCATATTACCATCGATTTTTTCATCAGGACCAATTAATAAATTTATTCGATTTTTTAAAAACTTTAGCGATGGTCTTTGTTGTAGACATAATATTTTTTTCTTTTCACGAATCTTGTTTACGCTTCAAAAGTGTGTAGCCATTAAACTATAAAGCCGTGTTAGGTTATCAGAATTTGAATAACCTCAATAAAAAGCATTGTTATGTTGTTTCTAATTTCTATTGGTAATCTGATTGTGAAACAAAAAATGTGATGTATGAAATTCAGAAACAATCTTCCGTCCATAAGGAAGTAAAAAATAGGACATGGTTGGCTATCTTTCAAGACTTGGTTTTAAACCCGCAAAAATTACTCGTAACAATTATTTAGAAAAGGAACAATGCTATTTTTCAAATTAAACCGTACTTTGAATCGCTGTATGATTTCCGAGAGCAGAAGTAGCAACATCATTGATTTTGCAATATCGTATCATCATTACATGTAAAAGGGTTTTTGCACAAGATGAACACATCTTTTATATAATAACAAACAATGTGATACTTTATGTTTGTTGCATAAAAAAAAGATGGGTTGCTAAAGATATAACAACCATAATAAGAACATTAAATATACCGGTTAATAATATTTTCAAGGTATTCTTGTTTACCACTTCTTATTTCAGGTTCACCTGCTTCAATTGCATAGGCATGTAAATCTTCCAGTGAAAGTTTTCCTTCTTCAAATGCTTTTCCTTTACCACTATCATAAGATGCATAACGTTCTTTACGAAGTTTCTTAAAGTCTGATTTACTCAGAATATTATCAGCTGTAATTAATGCTCTTGCAAATGTGTCCATACCACCAATATGCGCATAAAATAAATCTGCAGCGTCTGTTGATGAGCGACGAATTTTTGCATCGAAGTTGATGCCGCCGCCTTGCAAGCCGCCAGCTTCTAACAAAACAAGCATAGCTTCTGTAAGTTCATTAAGGTTATTTGGAAATTGATCTGTATCCCAGCCATTTTGATAATCGCCGCGATTCGCATCCAATGAACCTAACACACCTGCATCTGCTGCAACCTGTAATTCATGTTGAAAAGTATGACCTGCTAACGTTGCATGATTTACTTCAATATTAATTTTAAAATCATTCAACAAATCATACGCACGTAAAAAACCAATCACAGTTTCGCAGTCATAATCGTATTGATGTTTGGTTGGTTCCATTGGTTTTGGTTCAATAAGAAAAATTCCGTTGAAGCCATTCTTTCGTGCATAATCTCTTGCTGTATGTAAAAAGCGTGCAAGATGTTCTTTCTCGCGTTTCATGTTTGTATTCAGCAAGGTCATATAACCTTCCCTTCCACCCCAGAAAACATAACCATCGCCGCCTAATTGAATGGTTGCATCAATGGCGCCTTTAACCTGCGCTGCTGCATGTGAAAGCACTTGAAAATCGGGATTGGTTGATGCGCCATTCATATATCTCGGATTAGAAAATACATTAGCAGTGCCCCATAATAATTTTACGCCACTGTCTTTTTGTTTTTGCTTTGCATAGTCAACCATTGTTTGCAAACGCTTATCATTATCTTTTACATCGGTTGTATAATCCACTATATCCACATCATGAAAACAATAAAAAGGCAAGTTTATTTTGGTAATAAATTCGAAAGCTGCATCCATTTTATCTTTAGCTCTTTCAACAGCATCTGCTTTTTTATTCCATTCAAAAATATGTGTGCCAGGACCAAAGGGATCGCTGCCTTCGTTTACAAATGAATGCCAGTAAGCACAGGCAAAACGAAAATGGTCTTTTAATGTTTTACCGGCAACAACTCTGTTTTCATCATACCAACGAAAAGCAAATGGGTTATCGCTTTCAGGTCCTTCATACTTAATTTGATTGATACCTTTAAAATATTCTTTGTCTCCTAATAATACTTGCATCATAATTATTTTTGAATTTGTAATCGTTACAAAATTTTTTTGTTAATACGAAATACCGCCTATATTTCCTTTTTTTGCTGCGCTATTTACAGTAATTATAGATTTCTGTTTCTCATTAATAAGAAATGTAAAGCATTTTATTTGGGTGAACATGCAATCAACCCATGCTTCTCAGAAATAAAATTAAGTCGCTTCAATTGATAAACAATAAGTTTACTATCGCCTTCTTTGATTATAATATTTGTATCAATTGGTAGATTTTCAAACACCTGTAATTTGCCTGTAACAGGCCACATTATTTCAATCTTCTCAACAGATGTTGCATTGCCCAAACCAATGTGCTGCTGCAAAGGATTTGAACCAAAACTTCCACCGGAATTTACATCTCTGTAAACAGAACGTTCGGTATTATTTTCTTTGAATGTCACTTTTATTCTTGCACCTATCGCTGCTTTATTACTAACAGTTCCTTCCAACGAAAGATTAACCCAGTGATTATTGTTTTGACCCGGATTTAAGTAAAGAGAATTTTCATACGCGTCACCTTTGTATGCACCGCCCATCTTGATATAAATATCTTCGTTACCATCATTGTTTAAATCAACAAAAGAAACACCGTGACCTTTCTGCAAATTGCCAACACGTGCAGAAGTAGTAACATCCAAAAAACTTGTGCCGTTTATACTTTTAAAAAGCTTGTTTGGAATAGCTGATTTAAGATTTGGGTTTCCTGTACCAAGATAAAAATCGAGATAACCATCATTATCAATGTCACCAAAATTTGCGCCCATAGCAAAAGCAATTTTATTTAAACCAACTTTCGCTGATACGTCTTCAAATGTTCCATCATGTTTGTTTCTGAATAAAAAAACTTTACCTGCATTGTTTACAGGTGCGTGTATTGCTTCGGCTGCTGCATAGTAGGAAAGTGGCTCGTTAAATTCGTACCCACAAACAAGAATATCGAGCCAGCCATCATTATCATAATCCCAAAACCAGCATGGAAAAGTG